>NZ_JALCZC010000101.1:0-14813 GCF_022690805.1 Anaeromyxobacter sp. SG66 | reverse complement strand
GTGTGCGTCCCCCGGCGGAAGTCAGGGGCCCCGGCGACGGCGCTTCCGGGGGAGGGCCCCGCGCAACGCGCGGGAGGGGCGAAGCCCCTCCGGCGGGGAACGGTCGCGCACCCGCGAAAGCGGACGCGACCGTTCACGGGCCCCGCCGAGCAGGGGGTGGGGCCCCGCCGAGCTTCGCTCGACGGGGCGGGGGACGCAGTCCCCCGTTAGACGGCAGCCTCGGTCGCGCCGTGGCACTTCTTGTACTTCTTGCCCGAGCCGCAGGGGCACGGGTCGTTCCGGCCGACCTTGGGCTGCGTGCGGACGACGGTCTCCTGCTTCGCGCGCGGCTTCTCCTCGCCGTCGCCGCCCTCGCCCGCCTCGGCGTGCGTCTCGGTGATCCGCTGCATCGCCCGGCGCTGGGCGGCGAGCCGCTTCTGCTCGATCTCCTCGGCGCTCTCCTGGCGCACGAGCTGGAGGCGGAGGAGGTTGCCGATGACGGCGCTCTTCACGCGCCAGGTCATCTGCACGAACATCTCGTAGCCTTCCTTCTTGTACTCCTGCTTCGGGTCCTTCTGCCCGTAGCCACGCAGGCCGATGCCCTGGCGCAGGTGGTCCATCGAGAGCAGGTGGTCCTTCCACTGCTGGTCGATGGCCTGCAGGTACAGCCACTGCTCGTAGCGGCGCAGCACCGCGACGCCGTCGGCGTCGGTCCCGAGCTCGGCCTCCTTCTGCCGGTAGGCCTTCTCGACCACCGCGTAGACCTGCTCCTCGATCTCGCGGCGCGCCTCGGCGGCCTTGCCGGTGGGCAGCGCGAACTTCATGTCGACGCCGAACTGCTCCTTCACCATCGCGGAGAGCCCGTCGAGGTTCCAGTCGGAGACGCGGTTCGGGCAGCTCGCGCCGACCATGTCCAGCACGAGGTCCTCGACGAGATCGAGCATGTGCTCGCGCTGGTCAACCCAGGTGAAGACCTGCTCGCGGCGCGTCTTCTTCTTGGTCTTCGGGTCCTCGTCGAACTCCACCACCGGGATGCCCGCCCCGAAGCCGAGGACCCTGCGGCGCAGCCCGTAGATCGAGCGGCGCTGCTGGTTCATGACGTCGTCGTACTCGAGCAGGTTCTTCCGGATGTCGAAGTTGTGCGCCTCGACCTTCTTCTGCGCGCCCTCGATGGCCTTCGTGAGCCACGGGTGCTCGATCTGCTCCCCGTCCTTCATGCCCATGCGGCTCATGAGCCCCTGGATCCGCTCGGATCCGAAGATGCGCATGAGCTCGTCCTCGAGGGACAGGTAGAAGATCGACGAGCCGGGGTCGCCCTGGCGGCCGGCGCGGCCGCGGAGCTGGTTGTCGATGCGGCGAGACTCGTGCCGCTCGGTGCCGACGATGTGCAGGCCCCCGAGCCCGACGACCTCCTCGTGCTCCGTCCCGGTCTGCTGGTGGAGGCGCTCGGTGGTCTCGGCGAGGCGCCGCGCCCAGTCGGCGCGCCGCGCGAGGAAGGACTCCTCCGTCTCGCCGTCCATCGGCAGGTCCGGCTCCAGCCCCACCTCGTGCTTCGCCATCATGTCGGCGTTCCCGCCGAGGATGATGTCGGTGCCGCGGCCCGCCATGTTGGTGGAGATCGTGACCGCGCCCTTGCGGCCGGCCTGGGCGACGATCTCGGCCTCGCGCTGGTGGTGCTTCGCGTTGAGGACGTTGTGCGGGACACCGCGGCGCTTCAGCAGCGTCGCCACGACCTCGCTCTTCGCCACCGACACCGTGCCGACGAGGACCGGCTGGCCCTTCTTGTGCCGCCCCTCGATCTCGTCGCAGAGGGCGTTGAACTTCTCGCCCTCCGTCTTGTAGACGACGTCCTCCGAGTCCTTGCGGACGTTCTTCTTGTTCGTGGGGACGACGACGACGTCGAGGTTGTAGGTCTTCGCGAACTCCTCGGCCTCGGTGTCCGCGGTGCCGGTCATGCCCGCGAGCTTCGAGTACATGCGGAAGTAGTTCTGGAAGGAGATCGTGGCGAGGGTCTGGTTCTCCGCCTCGATCTTCACCCCCTCCTTCGCCTCGACCGCCTGGTGCAGGCCGTCCGACCAGCGCCGGCCCGGCATGAGCCGGCCGGTGAACTCGTCCACGATGAGGACCTCGCCGTTCTTGACGACGTAGTCGACCTCGTTCCGGTACAGGTGGTGGGCGCGGAGCGCCTGCTCGACGTGGTGCAGCGTCTCGATGGCGTTCGGGTCGTAGAGGTTCTGGACCCCGAGCTTCTTCTCCATCTTCTCGACGCCGGAGTCGCTCATCACGATCGTCCGGCTCTTCTCGTCGACCGTGAAGTCCTGGTCCCGGATCATCGAGGGGATGACCTGGTTCACCCGGTAGTACAGATCCGACGACTCGTCGGACGGGCCCGAGATGATGAGCGGGGTGCGGGCCTCGTCGATGAGGATCGAGTCCACCTCGTCGACGATCGCGAAGTTGAGCTCCCCCTGCACGTAGTCCTGCAGGCGGAACTTCATGTTGTCGCGGAGGTAGTCGAACCCGAACTCGTTGTTCTGCCCGTAGGCGATGTCCGAGTGGTACGCCGCCTGCCGCTCGGCGTCGGTGAGCCCGTGGACGATGACGCCGGTCGTGAGGCCGCAGAACCGGTACAGGCGGCCCATCCACTCGGAGTCTCGACGGGCCAGGTAGTCGTTCACCGTGACGACGTGGACCCCGCGGCCGGAGATCGCGTTCAGCACGCTGGGCAGCGTCGCGACGAGGGTCTTCCCCTCGCCGGTCTTCATCTCGGCGATGCGCCCGGAGTGCAGCACCGCGCCGCCGATGAGCTGCACGTCGAAGTGGCGCATCCCGAGCGCGCGCACGCCCGCCTCGCGGACCAGCGCGAACGCCTCCGGCATCAGCTCGTCGAGCGGCCGTCCCTTCTCGCGGACCTGCTGCTTCCACTCGGCGGTGAGCCGCGGGAAGTCGGCGTCGGAGAGCGCCTTCATCCGCGGCTCGAGCTCGTTCACGCGTGCGACGAGCGGCCGGAGCTTCTTCAGCTCACGGTCGTTCTTCGTGCCGAGCATCTTCTTCAGGACGTAGTTGACCACGGGGGCCCTCGAGCAAAAGAGACGGGGGCCCGCCGGATCGCTGCTCGGCGACAGGCGGGCGCCCCGTCTTACCCCGTTAGGTAACGACGCGCCATAGGATGTCAAACGGGGGAAGTTCCGGGCGCTTGGGGTATCTTCGAGGGGTGGCGCCTGCACGCTCGGCCGCGCTCGTCCTCCTGGCGCTCGCCGCCTGCGCCGGCCCCGGCCGCGCGGGCAGGGACCCCTTCGCCGGCGGCGACCTGCCAGACCGCCTCGCGTCGCGCGCCGCCTCCCTCGTCGGCCACTCCGGGCGCTTCGAGGTGGGGGGAGCGCGCCTGAACGCCGACTGCTCGGGGTTCGTGGAGGCGGTCTACATGGCCGAGGGCGTGCCCCTCGTCCGCCTCGTCGCGGCGGCGGCGCCGGCGGAGCGCTCGGGGGTGGCGGGGCTCTTTCGTGCGATGGAACGGTACGGCACCGTCTTCGGCGGAGGAGGTGCGTGGCCCGCCCCCGGCGACCTGGTCTTCTTCCACGACACCTACGACCGGAACCGCAACGCCGCCCGAGACGACCGCTTCACGCACGTCGGCGTCGTGGAGCGCGTCGAGCACGGCACGGTCGTCTTCCTTCACCGCGGCGGCCGCGAGGTCGTGCGCGGGGTGCTGACGCCCGATCGTCCCCTGGAGCCGGCGGACGGGGACCGCGTCCTCAACACCGCGCTCCGCGAGAAGGCGAGGCGGGCCCGCGACGGCGAGCGCGAGACCACGCTCGCGGGGGCGCTGTTCGCAGGCTATGCCCGGCTCGACCCGCGGCGGATCCCGGCGGAGCTCCTGCGCGGCCGCTGACCAGCGCTGCTCGCAGCGCTACGGCGCGAGCGCCGGACGACGCCGCTCACTCGAGGATGAACTTGCGGGGGTTCTCCGGGATCCCGTTCACCCGCACCTCGTAGTGGAGGTGCGTGCCCGTCGAGCGGCCGGTGTTCCCGACCGCGGCGACCTTGTCCCCGCGCCGGACGTGCGACCCCATCCGCACGAAGATCTCGGACAGGTGGCCGTAGCGCGTCTTCACGCCGTAGCCGTGGTCGATGACGAGGACCTTGCCGTAGCTCCCCTCGGTGCCGGCGAACACCACCGTGCCGTCGGAGGGCGTGTAGACGGGCTGGCCGTGCGGCGTCGCGATGTCGAGCCCGTGGTGCATGCGCCGCTCGGCGGTCCACGGGTCGAGGCGCGTCCCGAAGTCGGAGGTCACCCACCCGCGCGCCGGCCAGATCGACGGCGTCGACGCGAGCAGGGAGCGCTGGTCGTCGAAGTACTCCTGCAGCTCGCGCAGGCTCTGCTCCTGCCGCGACGCCTCGCCCTCCAGCGAGGAGAGCTTGCCCGGAAGCGCCGTGAGGCTCGCCTCAGCGGCGGGAGCGGGCCCCGGGATCTGCGCCTCGGCGTCCGTGTTGCCCACCGGGCCGATGGCGAGGTTCCGCTCGGGATCCTGGAGCTGCGTGACGGCGGTGCGGAGCTTCGCGTCGAACCGCTCGACGCGGTCGAGCGTCGCCGAGATGTGCGCCACCTTCTCCTGCACGAGCAGGATCTGCGAGCGCAGCTGCGCGTTCTCCTCCTTCAGGACGGCGTTCTCGGACGCGGACCCCAGGAGGGCGAAGTAGTGCCCGACGACGACGAGCGCGACGAGCGCGACCACGCCGCCGCCGTAGGCGAGGTTCACGAGCCAGCGTCGCGGCACCCGGAACTTCCGGACGGCCTGCGAGTGGTCGCTGACCACGATGACGGTGAAGACCTGCGTCTTCGGAGGTGCGGCCATCCCGATAGAGCTCCGCGGCCGCGCCTGGCCGCGCCGACAAGCTAGCGACGCGACGGACGAGCCAGAACGCCAGCCCCGGGTGCTCGGGAGCTCGCGAAAGACGTCCAGACGGGTAGCAGAGGGGTCGCTCGGCGTCAAGCGCGCGTGTTGCCTACACATTCACCTCCGGTGCCCCATCGCGGGAGCGCGCGCGGAGCGCCGCGAGCGGGGCGGACGCCGCGCCGCGTCGAGCTTCACGCGCCGGCTCTAGTTCCCCGTCCGGAGGACGATCACGGTGATGTTGTCGTCGCCACCCCGGGCGTTCGCCAGGGCGACGAGCCGTGCCGCAGCCTCCGCGAGCGGCGCCTCGGTGACGATCCGGAGGATCTCGTGGTCGTCCACGAGGTTCGTGAGCCCATCGCAGCAGACGACCACAGCGTCTCGGGGGGCGAGGGCGAAGGCCATGACGTCCACCTTCACCTCGCGCTCGAACCCGACCGAGCGGGTGATGATGTTCTTGAACCGGCTGTTCCTCGCCTCGTCCGCGGTGATCGCGCCGGCCTTCACCTGCTCGGCGACGAGCGAGTGATCCTCCGAGATCTGGCGGATGCGGCCCTCGCGGAGGAGGTAGCAGCGGCTGTCGCCCACGTGCGCCACGAAGGCGGAGCGCCCGTCGACGAGCACCGCCGTGGCGGTGGTCCCCATCCCCGCGAGCTCCGGGTCCGCCTGCGCCGCCGCGTAGATCACCGCGCAGGCCTGCTCGACCGCGCCACGAAGGATGCCCGGCAGCGCGCTCGACTCCGCGGAGCCGGGGTTGAAGGCGCCCGGCGTCCTGGCCCGCGCCGCCCGGACCGTCCGCTGGATGGTCTCGACCGCGAGGCGCGAGGCCGTGCCCCCGCCCGCATGCCCGCCCATCCCATCCGCCACGACGTAGAGGTGGAGGTCGTCGTCGACCAGCAGGGCGTCCTCGTTGTGGTCGCGTCGGCGCCCGACGTCGGTCAGGCCGTGAGCAGTGACGGGGAGCAGGGCCGGTTGCACCACGCGTCGAGCGTAGCATCCGGGCGCACCGCGCGCCTAACGATCTCGGGCCTCTGCGCTGACGCGGCGAGCCGCGGCCCGGGCCGGCGCGGCGCGCCGGCCGCGCTCGGGGGTGGGCGCCCGGGCCGCCGCGATCAGGGCGCCCGCGTGCTCGATCGCGGAGTCGGTCACGGTCGCCCCCGCCATCATCCGGGCGATCTCCCCCCGACGGGCCGCGTCGCTCTCGAGGAGCGAGACCGCGGTGGCGGTCCGGCCGCCGGAGACGCGCTTCTCCACCCGGTGGTGACGCTCCGCGAAGGCCGCCACCTGAGGTAGGTGGGTCACGCAGATGACCTGCCGCCCTCGCGCGACGTCGGCGAGCACGCGTCCCATCGCCTCGGCCACCGCTCCGCCGATCCCGGCGTCCACCTCGTCGAACACGTAAGTGGAGACCGGATCCTTCCTGGCCAGCGTGCGCTTCACCGCGAGCAACACGCGCGAGAGCTCACCCCCGGAGGCGGTGCGCGCGAGCGGCCGGAGCGGCTCGCCCGGGTTCGGCGCGATCCGGAGCTCGGCCCGCTCCGCGCCCGCCGGACCGAGGAGCCTGCCGCCGACCTCGACGCCGACCTCGGGCGGGAGGAGGGCGACCTCGATGCGGCACCGACCCATCGCGAGGCCGTCGAGCTCGCGCCGGACCGCCTCCGCGAAGGCGCGCGCCGCAGCGGTGCGCGCCCGTGTGAGCTCCGCGGCGAGCGCGAGCGCCTCCTTCCCGCGGAGCTCGATCTCGGCGCCCACCTCGCGCAGCCGCTCTCCGCCGCCCGAGACCCGCGAGAGCTCCTCCCGCATCGCCACC
Source organism: Anaeromyxobacter sp. SG66 (assembly GCF_022690805.1). Lineage (NCBI taxonomy): Bacteria > Pseudomonadati > Myxococcota > Myxococcia > Myxococcales > Anaeromyxobacteraceae > Anaeromyxobacter > Anaeromyxobacter sp. SG66. The sequence goes on along the minus strand of NZ_JALCZC010000101.1, from coordinate 8,129 downwards.
CGCCGGGAGATCGCCGCGTCGAGCGAGCCGCCGTGCTTCCGCGCGAGGGCGCGGAGCAGCTCGAGCCGATCCTCCACGAGCGCGAGCCGCTCGGGATCGCCGCCCACCGAGTCGCCGTAGCGACCGAGCTCGCGCCCCGCCTCCTCGAGCTCGACGGCCGCCGAGCGGAGCAGCGCGAGCGGCGCCTCGAGGCGGCGGTCGAGGAGGCCGGCCTCCGCGAGCGCGCGGGCCGCCTGCGCCACCCGCTCCGACGCGCTCCCCTCCTCGCCGTAGGCGAGCGCCTCCGCGGCGCGCGCGGCGTCGCGGAGCTTCTCGGCCGAGGCGAGCACGCGCCGCTCGTCCTCGAGGGCCTCGAGCTCCCCGGGGCGCGGATCGGCGGCGTCGAGCTCGCGGAGCTGGAAGGCGAGGTAATCCGACCGCCGCGCCCGCTCGCCCTCGTCCGCGGCGAGGGATTCCCGCTCGCGGACGAGGGCGGCGAGCGCCGCGTGAGCTGCGCGGAACCGGAGGAGGGTCGGCTCCACGCTGCACAGCTCGGGCCCTGGCTCCGCCTGCGCGTGCCTGAGGCCCGCGAACGCGTCCAGGAGCTCGGTGTGGGTGGTGGGATCGAGCAGCGACACGTGCTCGTGCTGGCCCGACACGTCGACGAGGCCGCGCAGCGCCTCCTCGAGCATCGAGACCGTGCAGAGCGCGCCGTTCACGAACGCGCGGCCCCGCCCGCCGCGCGCAGCCACCCGGCGCACGAGGAGCTCCGCGCTCTCGCCCGAGACGGTCCCCGCCCCGACGGGCAGCCCGGCGTCTCGCAGGCGGGCGAGGACGCGGTGATCGGCAGGCAGCTCGAAGAGCCCCTCCACGACCGCCTCCTCCGCCCCCTCGCGCAGGACCTCGGCGCTCATCCGGCCGCCGAGGACGAGGTGCAGCGCGTTCACGAGGATGGACTTCCCGGCCCCGGTCTCGCCGGTGAGGACGTTCAGCCCCGGGCCAAAGCGGACCTCGATCGCATCGACGATCGCGAAGCCCGAGATGCGCAGCGTCGTGAGCATGGCGCCATTGATCCACGGCTCCCTGACACTGCGCAAATTTTCAGTGGTCCATCCGTTCGGGCGCCCGCCCTCCGAGCCGCCGAGCCGACTCCGCGAGAGTCCCGGCGAGGCGCCTTCCCGAGCCGCCGGCGCGGTGGGACGCTCGGGGCAACGGAGGACGCCATGACGATCCACGTGTCCGGGACGGTGCGCGTGCTGTTCGAGCGGCACGAGCTCGAGGTGCCGGGAGATCCGCCCGTGAAGGTCCCGGCGTTCCGCTGCCGCTGGTGCGACTTCACGGTCGTCACCGACGAGGCGAGCGCGCTGCCCGATCACGCCTGCGACGGCCCGGGCGCGGCCGAGACGTACCGGAACCTGCCGCCGCCTCCGCTCTCGCACGCCCCTGCGTGAGCCTCGGCGCACGATCCCGGGCCTGCGGCGGGCGTCCTCGCTCCTTGCGCCTGCGGCGCACGGAAGCAGTGCGCCTCGGCGCGCGTCGCTGCGGTTGCCCGCCTCGGCTCCGGTCTCGTGCGCCTTGCGTTTCGACGAGCGGGTCGCGACACGATACCGGGCCGGCGGCGCGCGTCGCTGCGGGTGCCCGCCTCGGCTCCGGTCTCCTGCGCCTTCGCTGGCGCGTCGGCAGCTCGGCTTTCTACCGCTCGCCCCAGCGCAGCTTGGCGCGCAGGATGCCGAAGTAGTCGAGGTTCGGGTTCCTGACGAGCAGGACGCGGTTCGACGACTGCTTCACCTGCACGAGATCGCCCTTCGCGAGCCTCACGCCGCGCTGGCCGTCGAGCGTAAGGTACACCTCGGAGTCGTTCATGAGCACGATCTGCACGGAGAGCTCGTCGGGCAGCACGATCGGCCGCTGCGTGAGCGTGTGCGGGCAGATGGGCGCGAGGATCACGCCGCGCATGGTGGGGTAGACGATCGGGCCGTTCGCGGCGAGCGCGTAGGCGGTCGAGCCCGTGGGCGTCGCGACGATGATGCCGTCCGCCTTGTAGGTGGCGAGGTAGCCGCCGGCGCAGCGCGCGTCGAGCTCCGCCATCCGCGCGAGCGCGCCCTTGCCGATCACCACGTCGTTCAGCACCTCGGCGTCCACGTCGCGCTCCGGCCGGCCGCCGCGGTGCAGGTGCACCCGCAGCTTCATCCGCTCGGACACGAGCGCGTCGCCCGCGAGCACCCGCTCGAGCATGGGGTACAGCTCGGCCTGCGGCACCTCGGTCATGAAGCCGAGGTTCCCCATGTTCACGCCCAGGATCGGCGCGGGCCGGCCCCCGAGCAGGCGCGCCGCATGGATGAGCGTGCCGTCCCCGCCGAGCACGACCACGAGGTCCGCGGACCGGCCGACCTCCGCCTCGTCGGTCACGACCTCGACGCCCTTCGAGCGGACGAACTGCTCCACGAAGTGCGCCGTCTCCGACGCCTCCGCCGAGCTGACCTTGTGGACGATCCCCACGCGCCGCGGCACGGGACACGGATGGTCTTCCATGCCGGGCATTATATAAGCGGTTCGCCATGGACCTCTTCGATCGCGCGGCCGAGAAAGATGAGGGGGGAAAGCCGCTCGCCGAGCGGATGCGCCCCCGCCGCCTGGAGGACTTCGTCGGCCAGGAGCACGTGCTCGGGAAGGGCACGGCGCTCCGGCGCGCCCTGGAGGCGGACCAGGTCCCGTCGCTCATCCTGTGGGGACCCCCGGGCACCGGGAAGACCACGCTCGCCCGCATCGTCGCGCAGCGGACCGGCACGGACTTCGTGCCGTTCAGCGCCGTGCTCGGCGGCGTCAAGGAGATCCGCGAGATCGTCGCGGCCGCGCGCGACCGGCGCCGCCTGCACCGGAAGCGGACGATCCTCTTCGTGGACGAGATCCACCGCTTCACCAAGGCGCAGCAGGACGCCTTCCTCCCCCACGTCGAGGACGGGACCATCACCCTCATCGGCGCGACCACCGAGAACCCCTCGTTCGAGGTGAACGCCGCGCTCCTGTCGCGCTGCCGCGTCGTCACGCTGCGCGCGCTCACCGAGGAGGAGGTGGGCGCGCTCCTCGAGCGCGCCGTCGCGGCGCCGGGCGGGCTCGCCGGTGCGGTGTCGCTCGAGCCGGACGCGCGCGAGGCGCTCGCGCGCTACGCGTACGGCGACGCGCGGCGGGCGCTCAACGCCCTCGACGTCGCGGCCTCCGCCGTGCGGCTCGCGGGGCGGACCGCGGTGACGCGCGCCGACGCCGAGGAGGCGCTGCAGCAGCGCACCATCCTCTACGACAAGGCGGGCGAGCAGCACTACGACGTCGTCTCCGCGTTCATCAAGTCGCTGCGCGGCTCGGATCCCGACGCCGCCGTCTACTACATGGTGCGGATGCTGGAGGGCGGCGAGGACCCGCGCTTCATCCTCCGCCGGATGGTGATCTTCGCCTCCGAGGACGTCGGCAACGCCGACCCGCAGGCGCTCCAGGTCGCGGTCGCGGCGCTCCAGGCGGTGGAGCTCGTGGGCCTGCCGGAGGGCGTCCTCCCGCTGAGCCAGGCCGCCATCTACCTCGCGCTCGCCCCCAAGTCGAACGCGGCCCTCACCGCCTACGCGACCGCGCGCCGGCTCGTGCAGGAGAAGGGCCCGCTGCCCGTCCCGCTCAAGCTGCGGAACGCGCCGACGAAGCTCATGCAGGGGCTCGGCTACGGCGGCGGCTACCGCTACCCCCACAACTTCGAGGGCCATTACGTCGCCGAGCAGTACCTCCCGGACGCGCTCCGCGGCGAGCAGATCGTGAGCCTCTCCGGCAACGGGCTCGAGAAGACGCTCGCCGAGCGGCTGCGCGCGCTCCGCGGCGAGCCGGGGCCGGACGGCGGGTGAGCGCGTCCGGGCGGAGGCGTGGCGGTCGCCTTCGCGAGGCGCCGCGTCGACGTGGCGTTCGTGCGAGCGCGCCGCGTGCGTCCACGCTAGGCTCGGCGCCGTGATCCTCTACCTCCACGGCTTCGCGTCCGGTCCGTCCTCGCACAAGGCGCGCGTCCTCTCGGAGCGGTTCGCCGCGCTCGGCGCGCCGCTCCACGTCCCGGATCTCACGCCCGGCGCGGAGGGCTTCGAGCGCTCCACGCCGTCCTCCATGCTCGGGATCGCCGAGGCGGCGCTCGACGGGGCGGGGTCGCCGCCGCACGCGATCATCGGCAGCTCGCTCGGCGGGTATCTCGCCGCGGTCGCGGCCTCGCGCGATCCCGGCGTGGAGAAGCTCGTCCTGCTCGCGCCGGCGTTCCGGCTGTTCGAGCGCTGGCGCGCCCGGCTCGGGCCGGGGGCGCTCGAGGACTGGCGCTCGAACGGCCTCGAGACGATGCACCATGCCTCCGGGCGCATGCGGCGCATCGGCTTCCAGTTCTTCGAGGATGCCGGAGCCTTCCCGGCGTTCCCGGTGGTCCGCGTCCCGACGCTGTGCATCGCCGGCACGCGCGACGACACCGTCCCGCTCGAGGACGTGGAGGCGTTCGTCGAGCGCACCCCGACGGCGCGGCTCGTCGCGGTCGACGACGGGCACGAGCTCGCGGCGTCGCTCGACCGGATCTTCGAGGAGGCGCGGGCGTTCCTCCTCGGCGGGTAGCGCCGGGAGGAGCCCGCCTTCCGCCGATCCGCTACTGCGCCTTGTGCGCGTGGACCTTCGCGAGGAGCGACGCGTCCGGGCTCGCGTGGCAGCGCTTGCACGTCGCGAGGGTCGGCATGACGAGCCCGGCCGCGATGGCCTTCTCGCGGTCGCGCATGACCGACGCCGGCCAGTAGTCGGCGCCGTTGCCGTGGCAGCCCTCGCAGTCGAGTCCCTTGACCGCATGCGGGCTCGCGGCCCAGGACTGGTGCTGGACGCGGTGGCACATCTTGCACTTCGTGTCGCCGACCTTCGCGTGCTGAGCGCCCTGGGGCGCGGCGGGGGCGGCCTCGGGGGCGGGCGCCGCGGCGGTGGCGGGCTTGGCCTCTGCGGACGGAGCCGTCGGCGCGGGCTTCGGGGTGGGGGCCGGCTTCGCGGCGGGGGCGGGGGCGGGGGCCGGAGCCGGCTTCGCGGCGGGCGCAGGAGCTGGAGCCGGCGTCGCGGCCGGAGCCGGGGACGGCGCCGGAGCCTCCGGTGCCGGGGTCGCTGAAGGCGCCGTCTCGGCGGCAGGAGCGGACGGCTGCGCCGACGGGGCGGGCGCGGCCTGCTCTCGTGCAGGCGGAGGCGCCTCGGAAGAGCGCTCGCCGCAGCCGAGGGCGATCGAGGCGAGGGCGAGGGCGAGCGGAAGCGTGCGGGAGCGCATCGGGTTCTCCTCGGAAGGCAGTGGGCGGGAGGCGCAGTCTACCGCGCGGGGCGCGCGGGGGGATCGCTTGCTACACTCCCGGCCGTGCTCGTCGAGGTCGCCGTCGCCGCCGCGGTGCGCGGGACATTCACCTACCGCGCCCCACCCGCGCTGGCCCCCGAGATCGCGCTCGGGCAGCGCGTCGCCGTGCCCTTCGGCAGGAGCCGGCGCGCGACGGGCTACGTGGTGGGCTTCCCCGCCTCGGCGCCGGAGGGCGTGGCGCTGCGCGAGGTCGCCGCGGTGCTCGATCAGGTCCCGCCGTTCACGCCGAAGCTCGTCGAGCTCATCCGCTGGGCGGAGGACTACTACCTCGTCCCGGCGGGCGAGCTGCTCCGCGCCGCGCTCCCGCCCGGCCTCAACACGCGCAAGGGCGCCGCCCCGCCCGTGCGCCGCGGCGTCGAGTACGCCGCGCCGGAGGCCTCCGCCGCGGACGCTCTCCCCACCCTCGCGCGCGCGCGCGTCCAGCGCGCGGTCCTCGAGTACCTCCTCGCGCGCGGGCGCATCCCGGTCGAGGAGCTGCGCGCCGCGTTCCCGTCCGGCCGGCCCGCGCTCGCCGCGCTCGCGCGCCGGGGCCTCGTCCGGCTCGAGCGCGAGGTGCCCGTCGCGCGCGGCGGGCTCCTCCCCGCCTCCGCCACGCCGCTCGCGCTCACCCCTGCGCAAGCCGCGGCGCTCGAGGCCATCGCGGGGGCGTTCGGCGCGTTCACGCCGTTCCTCCTGCACGGCATCACCGGCTCCGGCAAGACCGAGGTCTACCTCCAGGCCATCGCCCGCGCGCGCGCCGCGGGCAAGGGCGCCCTCGTGCTCGTCCCGGAGATCGCGCTCACGCCGCAGCTCGCCGGCCGGTTCCGGGCGCGCTTCGGCGACGAGGTCGCGCTGCTCCACTCCGGCCTGTCGCCGGCGGAGCGCCACGCCGAGTGGCAGCGCCTCCGTGCCGGCGAGGCGCGCATCTGCGTGGGGGTGCGGAGCGCCATCTTCGCGCCCGTGCCGGACCTCGCCGTCGTCGTCGTCGACGAGGAGCACGAGGGCAGCTTCAAGCAGGAGGACGGCCCCGCCTACCACGCGCGCGATCTCGCCGTGGTGCGCGCCAAGCTCGAGGGCGCGGTCGTGGTGCTCGGCTCGGCGACCCCGTCGCTCGAGACGCTGGAGAACGCGCGGCGGGGCCGCTACCGGCTCCTCTCGCTGCCCGCGCGCATCGACGACCGGCCGCTCCCGCAGGTCGAGCTCGTCGATCTCTCCAGGCTGCGGCGCCCCGGGCGCGATCTCGGCCCGGGGCTCGTCTCTCCGCCGCTCGCCGAGGCGCTCGCGGAGACGGTCGCCGGCGGGAAGCAGGCGATCCTGTTCCTGAACCGCCGCGGCTACGAGACCCTCGTCGTCTGCGAGGCGTGCGGCGAGGAGGCGCGCTGCACCGAGTGCGCCGTCTCGCTCACGCACCACGCGCGGCGCGGGATCCTGCTCTGCCACTACTGCGGCCGGACCGAGCGCGTCGGCGAGCCCTGCCCCTCGTGCGGCGGCGCCCGGCTCGGCGTGGGCGTCGGCACCGAGCAGGTCGAGGAGGCGGTCCGCGCGCTCTTGCCGGGCGCGCGCGTCGCGCGCCTCGATCGCGACGCGGTGGGGACGGCGGAGGAGACCGCGGAGCTGCTCGCGCGCTTCGCGCGGCGCGAGCTCGACGTGCTCGTCGGGACGCAGATGGTGACGAAGGGGCACGACTTCCCCGGCGTCACGCTCGTGGGGGTGGTGCTCGCCGACACCGCCCTCGCCCTCCCCGACTTCCGCGCCGCCGAGCGGACGTTCCAGCTGCTCGCCCAGGTCGCCGGCCGGGCAGGGCGCGGCGCCGACGCGGGCCGCGTCCTCGTGCAGACCTTCAACCCCGCGACGCCCGCCGTCGCCTGCGCGGCGGGGCACGACTTCGCGGCGTTCGCCGAGGGTGAGCTCGAGCGCCGGCGGCGCCACGGCTACCCGCCCTTCGGCAGGCTCCTGGCCGCGCGGGTCGAGGGCTCGGAGGCGGGCGCCCGCCGCACCGCGGAGGCGCTCGCGGAGGCCGCCCGGCCGTCCTTGCGGGGCGAGGTGACGATGCTCGGCCCCGCGCCCGCCGCGATCGAGCGGATCCGGGGGCGCACCCGCTGGCACCTCCTCTTCCGCGCGAGCTCGCCCCAGGCGCTGTTCCGCGTCCACGGCGCGCTCGCGCGCGTGGCCCACCGGCCGCCGGGGGGCGCCGAGGTGCGCTTCGACATGGATCCGCACTCGATGCTGTGACTGATGGCGCGGCGCATCCGGCGCCGCTATCGCACCCGCCGGGGGAGGCGCCCGCTTGGTCCCCTGCTGGGCGCGATCCATAATCGCGCGGCGTGGCGCGCATCCTCCTGGTCGACGACGACATCGCCGAGATCTCGGCCGTGAAGCGCGTCCTCATGCGCGCCGGGCACCAGACGGTGCTCGCGACGAACGCGTCCGACGCGCTCGCGGTGATGGCGCAGGCGCTGCCCACCCTCGCGCTCGTGGGCGCCACCTGCGAGGGCGGCGAGGCGCTCACCCTCGCGCGGCGGCTCGCCGCGGGCGACGGCGCCCCGCTCCTGCCGCTCATCCTCCTCGGCCGCGACGACGGCGCTCCCGCCGGAGCGCCGCAGCTCGCGCGCCCGGTCGATCCCGGACAGCTCGCGGAGGAGGTCACCGCCGCCCTGGCGCGCGCGGCGGCCGCGGGGGCGCCCCCGGCGGTCCCGATGGCGGGCGCCGCCCGGAACGTGGCGATCGCGCTCCCCGCTCCGCGAACCACGGGCGGCGGAGCCGCGCGTGGCGGCGCGAACAGGGCGGCGAG
>NZ_JALCZC010000100.1:0-14867 GCF_022690805.1 Anaeromyxobacter sp. SG66 | reverse complement strand
CGACGCCGCGGAAGCGGCGAAGCCGCTCGCGGCGTCGCACGGGACCCGGCGAGCCGGGGTGGGGCCCCGACGAGCTTCGCTCGGCGGGGCGGGGGCGCAGCCCCCGTTCGAACATGGCTAAACGACAGCGTGATTCGCGGCACCGAAGGTGATCGCGAATCACGAACTGTCGTTTAGCGAAGGGCCTCGCCGGTCGTCGCAGGGAGGACCTTGCCGTACTTCACGCCACGTGTCGCCACGAGGCTCTCGGCCATCTGCAGGATCTCGCCGGCGCGCCCGCGGAGCACGAGCACCTCCAGGCAGTTGTGCGCGTCCATGTGGACGTGGAGCGCGGAGACGACCGCCTGGTGGTTCTCGTGCTGGATGTGGGTCAGCTTCTGCGCGAGGCTCGAGGACTCGTGGTCGTACACGACGGCGACCACCGCGACCTGCTCGCCGCGCTCCGACTCGGACCACTGGCGCTGGACGAGCTGGTCGCGGATGAGGTCCCGCACGGCCTCGGAGCGGTTGACATAGCCCTTGCGCTCGATGAGCTCGTCGAACTGCTCGAGCAGGCTGCGCTCGAGCGAGATGCCGATCCGTTCCAGCATGGCGGCATCGTTAGCAGCGCGCCCGGCGAGCCGCAAGCCGGCCGCCGGGACGAGCGAGCCCGCCACCCGTGACACGGGGGCGGGCTCGCGGGTTCGCCGGATCTCCGGGCGACGGGCTACGCGGCGTCGCGCTCGCCGGGCTGCAGGTAGCGGTGGAGGAACTGCTTCGTCTTCAGCTCCACCTGGCGGACGCGCTCGCGCGACACGCCCCAGCGCTTGCCGATCTCCTCGAGCGTGCGCGGCTGATCCTGCTCGAGCCGGTTGTGGACGATGTCCCAGCCCAGCTCGCCGATGCGCTTGCGGACCTTCCCGAGCGCGTCGCGGACGTCGCGGTCGCCTTCGCCCTGCAGGTAGGTGTCCTCGGGGCCGGGGCCCTCGTCCTCGATGCGCTCGAGGTGGGTGGCGTCACCCTCCTCGTCGATGGCGCTGTCGAGCGACAGGTCCGGCTGCGCGACCGTGCCGCTCTGCGGGCGCACGGTGGAGCGCGCCTCCTTCAGATACTTCCCGATGTAGGCGCGGATCCACCAGACCGCGTACGTCGAGAAGCGCGTGCCGGCGTGCGGATCGAACTTCTCGACGGCGCGCATGAGGCCGACGTTGCCTTCCTGGATGAGATCGTCGAGCCGCACCGTGCCGCGGCGCTGCTTCCGCGCGATGGCGACCACGAACGCCAGGTTGTGGCGCACGAGCTTCTGCTTCGCGCGGACGTCGCCCTTGCGCGCGCGGAGCGCGAGCGCGTGCTCTTCTTCGCGGTTCAGCGGCGGATAGTCGCGGACCGCCTTGAGGTAGGGAGCGAGCTCTTCGAACTCCCTGCTGCTCTTCTGAGTGGTCGCCGTCCTCATTTACTGGTCGCCTCTCTGGCCTGCGTCGAAGTGTCCCGGGTAGGTTACGTAACGTGACTTTATGAAAGCGGACTCATCGAGTCAAGTATCCCCCATATGCCCGTAGACCCTGGAAGTCTTCGGCGACATCGGGGAACCGCACACCACGCAAGTCCGAAGTGCCGCAGAATATGAACACGATTTGGGAGTTGGCATTCGTCAAGCGCGTGCCCCCTCCCACGACCCCCAGACAAGTGCCGAATATTGCTCCACATCAATTCCGGCACCGACCCGTCCGAGACTCACCGTCCGTGCGGGCGCCTGGAGCTAAGCGGCTGCTTACGCCATCTCGAAACACTGCGTTGCGCCAGATCAAAAAGGAAAGGGCCCGGCCCCTCTTGGGACCGGGCCCGGTTCCGGGCTCGAGCTGACGCGCGGCGGAGCGGCTACTCCTCCCCGCTCGCGACGGCGAGGGCCTCCTCGGCCTCCTCCACCGCGTCCACCGGCGTCTCGACCTCGATGTCGAGGTGCTTGTAGTGCGGCAGGCCGGTGCCGGCGGGGATGAGCCGGCCCATGATGACGTTCTCCTTGAGGCCGCGGAGGTGGTCGACCTTGCCGCTGATCGCGGCCTCGGTCAGCACCTTGGTCGTCTCCTGGAACGAGGACGCCGAGATGAACGACTCGGTGGAGAGCGAGGCCTTGGTGATGCCGAGCAGGAGGGGCTCGCCCTGCGCCGGGCGCCCACCCGCGGTGATCACCTTCTCGTTCTCCTCCTCGAACACGAACTTCTCGACCTGCTCGTCGGCGAGGAAGTTCGTGTCGCCCACGTCGACGATCCGCACGCGACGCAGCATCTGCCGGACGATCGTCTCGATGTGCTTGTCGTTGATCTTCACGCCCTGGAGCCGGTAGACCTCCTGGACCTCGTCCACCAGCCAGCGGGCGAGCTCCTTCTCGCCGAGCACGCGGAGGATGTCGTGCGGGTTGGCGGCGCCGTCCATGAGCGCCTCGCCCGCACGCACCCGGTCGCCCGTGTGCACCGAGATGTGCTTGCCCTTCCCGATCAGGTACTCCTTCGCGAGGTCGGGCCGGAGCTTGCCGTCCACCTCGGGCGTGATGACCACCTTGCGCTTGCCCTTCGTGTCCTTGCCGAAGGCGACCACGCCGTCGATCTCGGAGATGACCGCGTGCTCCTTGGGCTTGCGGGCCTCGAAGAGCTCCGCGACGCGCGGGAGACCGCCGGTGATGTCCTTCGTCTTCGTGGTCTCGCGCGGCATCTTCGCGATGACGTCGCCGGCGTCGACCTCGTCGCCGTCGTTCACGACGAGGTTCGCGCCCTCGGGGAGCATGTAGCGGGCGTCGGCCTCGGAGTTGGCGAGCTTCCGCGTCTTGCCCTCGGCGTCCTTGATCGAGATGCGCGGGCGCGCGTCGGGATCCTTGGAGGCGATGACCGCCTTGCGGGCGAGGCCGGTGATCTCGTCGACCTGCTCCGAGATCGTGACGCCGTCGATGAGGTCGCCGTACTTCACGCGCCCGGCCACCTCGGTGATGATCGGCATCGAGTACGGGTCCCACTCCGCGAGGAGCGTGTTCGTCTCGATCTTCTGCCCCTCGCGCACGAGGAGCTTCGCGCCGTAGACGACGCCGTAGCGCTCGCGCTCGCGGCCCTGATCGTCGGTGACGATGATCTCGCCGTTGCGGTTCATCACGATGAGCGTGCCGTCCTTCTTCTTCGCCACGCTCACGTTGTGGAACTTCACGAGGCCGGGGTTCCGGTTCTCGATGGTCGACTGCTCCGCCCGCCGGGACGCCGCGCCGCCGATGTGGAACGTGCGCATCGTGAGCTGCGTGCCGGGCTCGCCGATCGACTGCGCGGCGATCACGCCGACCGCCTCGCCGATGTTCACCTTGCGGCCGCGGGCGAGATCGCGCCCGTAGCACTCGACGCAGATGCCGCGCCGCGCCTGGCAGGTGAGCACCGAGCGGATCTTCACCTTGTCGATGCCGGAGTTCTCGATGAGCTTGACCCGGTTCTCGTCGATCTCCTCGTTCGCCTTCACCAGCACGGTGGTGGCGAACGGGTCGTGGATGTCGTCGAGCGCGACGCGGCCCAGGATGCGCTCGCCCATCGGCTCGATGATCTCGCCGCCCTCGACCAGCGCGCCGAGCGTGATGCCGTCCATCGCGCCGCAGTCGTACTCGGTGATGATGGCGTCCTGCGCGACGTCGACGAGGCGCCGGGTGAGGTAACCGGAGTTCGCCGTCTTGAGCGCCGTGTCGGCGAGGCCCTTTCGAGCGCCGTGCGTCGAGATGAAGTACTGCTGGACGTTCAGGCCCTCGCGGAAGTTCGCGGTGATCGGCGTCTCGATGATCTCGCCGGACGGCTTGGCCATGAGGCCGCGCATGCCGGCGAGCTGACGGATCTGCTGCGCCGAGCCGCGGGCGCCGGAGTCGGCCATGATGTAGATCGGGTTGAACGACGGCTGCTTGCGCTCCTCGCGCTTGCCGTCCTTGCCCGGGCCGACGGCCGTCTCCTGGCCGATCTGGGACATCATCTCCTGGGCCACCTCCTCCGTGACCTGCGCCCAGATGTCGATGACCTTGTTGTACCGCTCGCCGATGGTGATGAGACCCTCGGTGTACTGGGTCTGGATGTCCTCCACCTCGCCCATCGCGCGGTCGAGGAGCTCCTGCTTCCTCCTCGGGATGATCATGTTCTCGAGCGCGATCGAGATGCCGGCTCGCGTCGCGTTCCCGTAGCCCATCGAGCGGACGCGGTCCGCGAGGAGCACCGTCTCCTTCTCGCCGCAGAGGCGGTAGGTGAGGTCGATGAGGTTCTGGAGCTGCTTCTTGTCCATGACCTTGTTGATGGACTCGAACGGCAGCCGCTTCGGCACGATGTCGTAGAGGAGCACGCGACCGACGGTGCTCTCGACGCGGGTGCCGTCGAGGCGCACCCAGATCTTCGCCTGGAGCTCGACCTCGCCCTGGTCGTAGGCGGCGCGGACCTCCTCCGCGCTCGCGAAGACCTTGCCCTCTCCGCGGGCGAACGCGCGCTCGCGGGTCATGTAGTAGATGCCGAGGACGATGTCCTGGCTCGGCACGATGATGGGCTTGCCGTGCGCGGGCGAGAGGATGTTGTTCGTGCTCATCATGAGCACGCGCGCCTCCATCTGGGCCTCGATGGACAGCGGCACGTGCACGGCCATCTGGTCGCCGTCGAAGTCGGCGTTGAAGGCGGTGCAGACGAGCGGGTGGAGCTGGATCGCCTTGCCCTCGATGAGGACCGGCTCGAACGCCTGGATGCCGAGGCGGTGCAGCGTCGGGGCGCGGTTCAGGAGCACCGGGTGCTCGCGGATCACCTCGTCGAGGATGTCCCAGACCTCGGGGCGCTCCTTCTCCACCATCTTCTTCGCGCTCTTGATGGTGGTGACGTAGCCCTTCTCTTCGAGCTTGTTGTAGATGAACGGCTTGAAGAGCTCGAGGGCCATGATCTTCGGCAGGCCGCACTGGTGCAGCTTGAGCTCGGGGCCGACCACGATGACGGAGCGGCCCGAGTAGTCGACGCGCTTGCCGAGCAGGTTCTGGCGGAAGCGGCCCTGCTTGCCCTTGAGCATGTCGCTCAGGGACTTGAGCGGGCGCTTGTTCGGCCCGGTGATGGTCTTGCCGCGGCGCCCGTTGTCGAAGAGGGCGTCCACCGCCTCCTGCAGCATCCGCTTCTCGTTGCGGATGATGATGTCCGGGGCGTTCAGCTCCTGGAGCCGCTTCAGGCGGTTGTTGCGGTTGATGACGCGGCGGTACAGGTCGTTGAGGTCGGAGGTCGCGAACCGGCCGCCGTCGAGGGGGACGAGCGGGCGGAGGTCGGGCGGGATGACCGGGATGACCTCGAGCATCATCCAGTCCGGCTTGTTGCCGGACGCGACGAACGCCTCGACGACCTTGAGCCGCTTCGCGATCTTCTTCCGCTTCGCGTCGCTCGTCGCCTCCTTCATCTGGGCGCGCAGCTCGGCCGCGAGGCCGTGCACGCCCTCGCCGTGCCCCTTGTCCGCGGGGCCGACGACCTTGAGGAGCTCGAGGACGGCCTCGCCGCCCATGCCGGCCAGGAACGCCTCCTCGCCGAACTCCTCCATCGCCTTGTGGTAGCGCTCCTCGGAGAGCAGCTCGGCGCGCTGGAGCGTCGTCTCCTTGGGGTCGATGACGATGTACGACTCACAGTAGAGGACCTTCTCGAGGTCCTTCAGCGTGATGTCGAGGAGGTTGCCGATGCGGCTCGGCAGCGACTTGAGGAACCAGATGTGCGCGACGGGCGTCGCGAGGGTGATGTGGCCGAGCCGCTCGCGGCGGACCTTCGACTGGATCACCTCGACGCCGCACTTCTCGCAGACGACCCCGCGGTGCTTCATGCGCTTGTACTTGCCGCAGTTGCACTCGTAGTCCTTCACGGGGCCGAAGATCTTCGCGCAGAACAGGCCGTCGCGCTCCGGCTTGAAGGTCCGGTAGTTGATCGTCTCCGGCTTCTTCACCTCGCCGTGCGACCACTGGCGGATCTTGTCCGGGCTCGCGAGCGAGATGCGGATCGCGGAGAACGACAGCGGATCCTTCGGCTTCTCGAAGAAATTGAAGATGTCCTTCACGTCTTGACCTCGTCCAGCAAGAAGGGTCTCTGAACCCCCCCCCCCGCCGCCCCCCCCCCGCGGCCCCCCGGGGGGGCCCCCCCCCCCCCCCCCCCCCCCCCCGGGCCCGGGTTACGCGGTGTTCTTCTCGGCCGCGGCGCCGCGCGGCGTGCCGAGCGGCCCGCCCAGGTCGCCCTCGGCCTGCTCGCGGGCCGCCTTCGCCTCCGGCGTCTCGAGGAGCTCGACGTCGAGCGCGAGGCTCTGGAGCTCCTTGATGAGCACGTTGAACGACTCGGGGAGGCCGGACTCGAGCGTGTTCTCGCCCTTGACGATCGCCTCGTACATGCGGGTGCGGCCGACCACGTCGTCGGACTTCACCGTGAGGAACTCCTGGAGCGAGTAGGCCGCGCCGTAGGCCTCCATCGCCCAGACCTCCATCTCGCCGAGCCGCTGGCCGCCGAACTGGGCCTTGCCGCCGAGGGGCTGCTGCGTGACGAGCGAGTACGGCCCGATGGAGCGGGCGTGGATCTTCTCGTCCACGAGGTGGTGCAGCTTCAGCATGTACATGACGCCGACCGTGACGTCCTGGTCGAACGGCTCGCCGGTGCGGCCGTCGAAGAGGATCGACTGCATCGTCGCCGAGCCCTCGCCGAGGAGCGCCTTCATCTCGTCCTCGCGGGCGCCGTCGAACACCGGCGTCGCGACGTGCATGCCGTCTCGCAGCTTCATCGCGAGCTTCGGCAGCTCCTTCTCTGGCAGCTCCTCGATGAGCAGCCCGAGCCGCTCGGAGGCGCCGTCGACGCCCTCGAACGCCTTCTTCAGCTTCTTGCGGAGCTGATCGGGGCCGAAGTTCTTCTCGACCATCTCCTGGAGCCGCCAGCCGACGTTCTTCGCCGCCCAGCCGAGGTGCGTCTCGAGGATCTGGCCCACGTTCATGCGGGACGGGACGCCGAGCGGGTTCAGGACGATGTCCACCGGCCGGCCGTCCTCGAGGTACGGCAGGTCCTCCTCGGGGAGCACGCGCGAGACGACGCCCTTGTTGCCGTGGCGGCCGGCCATCTTGTCGCCGACCGCGAGCTTGCGCTTGATGGCGACGTACACCTTCACCATCTTGATGACGCCCGGCGGGAGCTCGTCGCCCTTCTTCAGGCGGCCGATCTTCTCGCCGAAGAGGAGCTTCACGAGCTCCTTCTGCTCCTCGAAGTTCTCGACGATCTTCCGCGCCAGGTCCTGCACGTCGCCCTCGACCGCGATCTCGCCCCAGTAGCGCTGGGGGATCGTGTCGAGGAGCGCGTCGTCGAGGACGTCGCCCTTCTTGAGGAGCTGGTTGCCCTTGTCGTCGACGAGGCGGCCGGAGACCTCCTTGCCGAGGAGCAGGCGGCGGATCTTCTGGAACGCCGAGTCCTGGATGATGCGGATCTCGTCGTTCTGGTCCTTGAGGAGCTTCGCCTCCTCCATCTCCTCGATGGCCTTCGCGCGCTCGTCCTTCTCGACGCCCTTGCGGCTGAAGACCTTCGCGTTGATGACCGTGCCGGAGACGCCCGGCGGGACGCGGAGCGAGCTGTCGCGGACGTCGCCCGCCTTCTCGCCGAAGATCGCGCGGAGGAGCTTCTCCTCGGGCGAGAGCTGGGTCTCGCCCTTCGGCGTGATCTTGCCCACGAGGATGTCGCCCGGCTTCACCTCGGCGCCGATGCGGATGATGCCCGACTCGTCGAGGTCCTTCAGGGCCTCCTCGCCGACGTTCGGGATGTCGCGGGTGATCTCCTCCTTGCCGAGCTTCGTGTCACGCGCGACGCACTCGAACTCCTCGATGTGCACCGACGTGAACACGTCCTCCTTGAGGAAGCGCTCGGAGAGGAGGATCGAGTCCTCGAAGTTGTAGCCCTGCCAGGGCATGAACGCGACGACCACGTTCTGGCCGAGCGCGAGCTCGCCCATCTCCGTCGCCGGCCCGTCCGCGATGACGTCGCCCTTCTTCACCCGCTCGCCCGGCTTCACGATGGGCTTCTGGTTGATGCAGGTGTTCTGGTTCGACCGCTGGTACTTGATGAGGTTGTAGATGTCGACCTCGTTCGCGACGTCGGTCGCGGAGGTCGGCACGTCGGCCTTCACCACGATGCGGGCGGCGTCGACGGACTGGATGACGCCGTCGCGCTTCGCCACGACGCACACGCCCGAGTCGCGCGCGACGATCCCCTCGATGCCGGTGCCGACGAGCGGCGCCCGCGTGCGGAGGAGCGGCACCGCCTGGCGCTGCATGTTCGAGCCCATGAGGGCGCGGTTCGCGTCGTCGTTCTCGAGGAACGGCACGAGCGAGGCGGCGACGGACACGAGCTGGTTCGGGCTCACGTCCATGAGGTCGACCTCGTCCGGGCGGGCGTTGATGTACTCGCCCTCCTTGCGGCACGAGACCATGTTCCCCGTGAACACGCCCTTCTTGTCCACCGGCGCGTTCGCCTGCGCGATGATGTGCTTCTCCTCCTCGAGCGCCGAGTAGAAGGAGACCTCCTCGGTCACCCTCCCCTTCTCGACCTTGCGGTACGGCGTCTCGACGAAGCCGTACTCGTTCACGCGCGCGTGGGTGGAGAGCGACGCGATGAGGCCGATGTTCGGGCCTTCAGGCGTCTCGATCGGGCAGATGCGGCCGTAGTGCGTGGAGTGGACGTCGCGCACCTCGAAGCCCGCGCGCTCGCGGGTGAGGCCGCCCGGCCCGAGCGCCGAGAGGCGCCGCTTGTGCGTCACCTCGGAGAGCGGGTTCGTCTGATCCATGAACTGCGAGAGCTGGCTCGACCCGAAGAACTCCTTGATGACCGCCGTGACCGGCTTCGCGTTGATGAGGTCGTGCGGCATGAGCGTCTCGATCTCCTGGAGGCTCATGCGCTCCTTGATCGCGCGCTCCATGCGAACGAGGCCGATGCGGTACTGGTTCTCGAGCAGCTCGCCGACCGCGCGGACGCGGCGGTTGCCGAGGTGGTCGATGTCGTCGACGTCCTTGTTCGGCGTGCCGTTCTTGAGGTCGATGAGGAAGCGGACCACCTCGAGGATGTCGCGCTTCGTCACGACGGTGTTGTCGAGCGGCTCGTCGATCCCGAACTTGTGGTTCAGCTTCAGGCGCCCGACCTTCGAGAGGTCGTACCGCTCCGCGTTGAAGAACAGGTTGACGAACAGGTTCGTCGCGGTCTCGGGCGTCGGCGGATCGCCGGGGCGGAGGCGGCGGTAGATCTCCATGATCGCCTCCTCGGGCGTGGAGATCTTGTCCTGGATGAGCGTGTCGCGGAGCGACGGCAGGACGTTCAGGTTGTCGATGAAGAGGACCCTGAACTCGAGGATGCCGCGCTTGCGGAGCTCCTCGATCTTGGCCTCGGTGACCTCCTCGTTGACCTCGAGGAGCACCTCACCCGTGTCGGCGTCCACCACGTCTTCGGCGGAGATCTTGGTGTAGACCTCCTCCGGCTCGATCGGCAGCGACTTCATCTTCGCCGCGACGAGCTTCTTGATCGCGCTCTCGGTGAACTTCCGGTTCTTCTTGACGATGATCTCGTTCGTCTTCGGGTCGCGGATGTCGCGCGTCGCGCGCTGGCCCTTGAGCAGGTCCGGGTTCAGGTCCTTCTCGAACTTGCCCTTGCCTTCGACCCGGATCGTCTCGGTGTCGTAGTAGTACTTGAGGATCTCCTCGGCCGAGCCGTGGAACTCGACCGGGCTCTTCTTCGCCGTGTCCGGCACGCCGCCGAGGGCGCGCAGCAGCACCGTCGCGGGGAGCTTCCGGCGGCGGTCGATGCGGACGTAGAGGATGTCCTTGTGGTCGAACTCGAAGTCGATCCAGGACCCGCGGTACGGGATGATCCGGGCGTTGAAGAGGAGCTTGCCCGACGAGTGGCTCTTGCCCTTGTCGTGGTCGAAGAACGCGCCCGGCGAGCGGTGGAGCTGGCTGACGACGACGCGCTCCGTGCCGTTGATGATGAAGGTCCCGTTCTCCGTCATGAGCGGGATCTCGCCGAAGTAGACCTCCTGCTCCTTGACGTCGCGGATCGACTGCGCGCCCGTCTCCTCGTCCTTGTCCCAGACGACCAGGCGAACGACGACCTTGATCGGCGCCGAGTACGTCATGCCGCGCTGATGGCACTCGTCGACGTCGTACTTGGGCTTCTCGAGGTGATAGCTGACGAACTCGAGCGAGCTCGTCTCGTTGAAGTCCTTGATCGGGAAGACCGACTTGAAGACGCCCTGCAGGCCCGTGTCCTCACGCTTCTCGGGCGGGACGTCGGCCTGGAGGAACTTGTCGTAGGACGATTTCTGGATGGCGATGAGGTTGGGGATCTCGGCGATCTTGTTGATCTTCCCAAAGTTTCGCCGGATTCTGAAGTTGTTCTGGATCGTCGTCGCCATCGAGTTCGGTCCTCTGTCCCTTCGAGACCCGTACAAACAGGTCTAGCCGGCCAGCAGGCCGGCTACCCAACTGCGTCCGGCCGAAACGGCCGGGATTCCGGAATCAGTGAAAGGGATACGGGTTCTTAACGACTCCACCCTCACCCGTCAAAGATTCCAACGTGAGCCACGGCGAGGCGGCTTGCAACTCCGCCCCGCCGTGCGCACGCCTCGCTACTTGATCTCGACCTTGGCGCCGGCGGCCTCGAGCTTCTTCTTGAGCTCGTCGGCCTCCGCCTTCGCGACGCCACCCTTGACCTCCTTGGGGGCGCCCTCGACGAGGTCCTTCGCCTCCTTGAGGCCGAGGCCCGTGATCGCGCGGACTTCCTTGATCACGTTGATCTTGTTCGCGCCGGCGTCCGCGAGGACGACGGAGAACTCCGTCTTCTCCTCGACCGGAGCCGCGGCGGCAGCCCCGCCACCCGCGCCGGCGACCATCACCGGAGCGGCGGCGGAGACGCCCCACTTCTCCTCGAGCTGCTTCACGAGCTCGGCGGCCTCCATCACCGTGAGGCCCGACAGCTGTTCCACGATCGTGTTGAGATCGGCCATTTCCTTCTTCCTTCTCTTTGTTCCGGGGCGCCCTTCGGGGCGCCCGCAGCGTCTGGCCCGCGCGACCTTCCGCGCGGGCGGTTCACGTACCGTTTAAGACTGCTTCTCGAGCTGCTCGCGGCGCGCGCCGAGGACACGGGCCAGCTGCTGGCCCGGGGCCCCGATCATGCGGGCGAGCTGGGTCGCGGGCTGCGCGATCATCGCGGCGATCTGGCCGCGGAGCTCCAGGAGCCCCGGCAGCTTCGCGAGGGACTGGATCCCCTTCGCGTCGACGACCCGACCTTCGATCACCGCGGTGCGGATGGTGAAGTTCTCGCGGTCCTTCATGAACTCCGCGAGGAGCTTCGCCGGCGTGACGACGTCGCCGTAGCTCATGACGAGCGCCGTCGGCCCCACGAACTTCTCCGCGATCGGCTCCACCGGCGTGCCCTTGGCGGCGCGCGCGGCGAGGGTGTTCTTCACGATGCGGTACTCCACCTTCGCCTCGCGCAGCTTGCGCCGAAGCTCGGTGACCGTCGCGACGTTCAGCCCCTTGGGCTCCGCGAGGATGGCCGCCTTCGCCTTCGCCATCTTCTCGTGGAGCTCACCGATGACCTGCTCTTTTTCCGTCCGGTTCAATTAGTCTCACCACCTTTCGGACCGGCCGGCGTTCGCCGGCGCGGTTTCGCTCGGGGTTCGGACCGGACGTCCGGTACGAAGACCCCCTGGCCAAGCAGGGGACGCTGCGGAGAGGCTGCAGGTTCCCGTCTCGGCGGGTCGGACCCTCGCGGATCCGCTTGGCCGCTCGCTCGCCCCGGAACTGCGCTCGCACCCGGGGCCGTTCGCGGGCCCGCTGTCTTGGACCAGAAACCCCGGCGGCGTCATGCCGCCGGGAACTCCAGAAACGTGTCGCTAGCCGTGCTGCGCGGCGAGCTCGGCGAGGTCGAGCTTGATGCCCGGGCCCATCGTCGTGGAGAGCGTCACGTTCTTCACGTACACGCCCTTCGCGGTCTGCGGCTTCGCCTTGTAGATGATCTCCATGATCGCCGAGAAGTTCGCCTTGAGCTTCTCCGGGTCGAAGGAGGCCTTGCCGAACGGCACGTGGACGATGCCCGCCTTCTCGACGCGGAACTCGACCTTGCCGGCCTTCTGCTCCT
This sequence comes from Anaeromyxobacter sp. SG66, assembly GCF_022690805.1. Classification (NCBI taxonomy): domain Bacteria; kingdom Pseudomonadati; phylum Myxococcota; class Myxococcia; order Myxococcales; family Anaeromyxobacteraceae; genus Anaeromyxobacter; species Anaeromyxobacter sp. SG66. The sequence continues at coordinate 2,730 of NZ_JALCZC010000100.1, read as the reverse complement.
TCACGGCGCGGGAGATGTCCGCCGAGACCGTGCCGACCTTGGGGTTCGGCATGAGGCCGCGGGGGCCGAGGACCTTACCGAGGCGGCCGACGACGCCCATCATGTCCGGCGTCGCGAGCACCTTGTCGAAGTCCATGAAGCCGCCCTGGACCTTCTCCGCGAGATCCTCGGCGCCGACGATGTCCGCGCCGGCCTCCTGGGCCTCGCGCGCCTTGTCGCCCTTCGCGAACACCGCGATCTTGACCGCCTTGCCCATGCCGTGCGGCAGCACGACGGCGCCGCGGACCACCTGATCGGCGTGCTTGGGGTCGACGCCGAGGTTGATCGCGGCGTCCACCGTCTCGTCGAACTTCTTCGTGGCGGTCTGCTTCACGAGGCTCATCGCCTCGTCGAGCTTGTACCGCTTCACCCGGTCGACCTTCGCGACCGCCGCCTTGTACTTCTTCGCAACGTGAGCCATGTCCGTGTCCTCCTCGCGGCTAGCCGACGACGTCGATGCCCATGGACAGCGCGGTCCCCTCGACGGTCCGCATCGCGGCCTCGAGGCTGCCCGCCGTCATGTCCTGCATCTTCGTCTTCGCGATCTGCTCGACCTGCTTGCGCGTCACCTGCCCGACCTTCTCCTTGCCGGGCTTGTGCGCGCCGGAGCCCTTCTTCTTCTCCGTGTGGAGGCCGGCCGCCTTCTTCAGGAGGATCGCCGCGGGCGGGGTCTTCAGCTGAAAGGTGAAGGAGCGGTCCTGGTACACCGTGATGATGACCGGGATGATGAGCGCTTCCTTCGCCTGCGCCTGCGTCGCCGCGTTGAACTGCTTGCAGAACTCCATGATGTTCACGCCGTGCTGGCCGAGCGCCGGTCCCACGGGCGGAGCCGGGTTCGCCTTGCCGGCGGGGAGCTGCAGCTTGATCTGTCCAGTGACCTTCTTCATCGCTGCTCCTCGAGGCCGCAGAGGCGGCCCCGCGTGGTCGAACGAGCCGTTGACTCGGCTCTCCCACGTATTCGCCCGCGGTGACTCACCGCGGGCGGTGCCACACTACGTCTTCTCCACCTGCATGAAGTCGAGCTCCACCGGCGTGGCGCGCCCGAAGATCGAGACGAGCACGCGCAGCTTGCCCTTGTCCGGCTTGACCTCCTCGACCGTGCCGTTGAAGTTCGAGAACGGGCCGTCGATCACGCGGACCTGATCGCCCTCCTCGAACTGCACCTTCGGCTTGGGCTTCAGCGAGCCCTCGGAGATCTGCGTCGTGAGCCGCTGCACCTCGATGTCCGACACCGCCGGGACCTCGTTCGGCGTCTTCGCATTCCCGACGAAGCCCGTCACCTTGGGCGTCCCCTTCACGAGGTGCCAGGTGTCGAGCGTCATCTCCATGTTCACGAGGATGTAGCCCGGGAAGAACTTGCGCTTCGAGGTCTTCTTCTCCCCCTTCACCATCTCCTGGACCACTTCCATGGGGATGAGGACCTCGCCGAACTGCTCCTGGAGGCTGTGCTGCCGGACGCGCTCCTCCAGCGACTTCTTCACCTTGTTCTCGAAGCCCGAGTAGGTGTGGACGACGTACCACTTCTTCGCCATTTGCGCGTCTCCGTGTGGTCGCCCCGTGCCCCGCCTAAACGCCGCGGGAGCCACCGGCGGCCTTCCGCCGCCCAGGGCTCCCGTCGCTCGTGAGCCTGTCGAAACCGCTCGGCCGCGAGCGACCTAGTAGACCTTCGAGCTGAGCCAGCTCCAGACGAAGTCGAACACGCCGAGGACCACCGCCGCGACGGCCGACGCCACGATCACCGCGACCGTGGCGGCCCGCGTCTCGCGCAGGCTCGGCCACGTGACCCGGCGAAGCTCCAGCGCGATCTCGAACGAGACCTGCTGGGTCTTCGGGTAGCGCCACACCCCGATCGCGAGCACGACCGCCAGCGCGAACCCGACGACGGTCGAGAGCGTCCAGTCCCCGAGCACCGCGAAGTCGTTCACGCGGGTATACGAGAACGCGAGCGCGAGGATGCGCTCGAAGAACACCCCGACCGCGATCGCGGCGAGCACGTAGAAGATCACGACGATCCGCTTCGGCTGCTCGACCCCGCCCACGTTTTCCATGGCTCGCCCTTCGGCCTTCGTGCGGCATGGGGGCGGGACGCGTTCGGCGCCCCGCCCCCGTCGGTTTCTGCTCGGTTCGTCCTGCCTCGATTGGCAGGCCAGGAGGGATTCGAACCCCCAACCCGCGGTTTTGGAGACCGCTGCTCTACCGTTCGAGCTACTGGCCTATCCCCGGCGGCTTCGCGCTACTTCGTCTCCTTGTGCTCCACGTGCTTGCGGCAGCGCGGGCAGTACTTGGACAGCGCGAGCTTGTCCTGCGTCTTCTTCTTGTTCTTCGTGGTCGTGTAGTTCCGCTCTTTGCAGGTCTTGCACTCGAGCGTGATGATGCTGCGATTCCCGGCCATGGGATCCCTTCCTTACTGGATCACCTCGGCCACGACGCCGGCGCCGACCGTGCGGCCACCCTCGCGAATCGCGAACCGAAGCTCCTTCTCCATCGCGATCGGGGTGATGAGCTCCACCTCCATCGCGATGTTGTCCCCGGGCATCACCATCTCGACACCCTGCGGAAGCTGAACCGAACCCGTGACGTCCGTCGTGCGGAAGTAGAACTGCGGGCGGTAGCCGTTGAAGAACGGCGTGTGGCGCCCACCCTCCTCCTTCGTCAGGACGTACACCTCGGCCTTGAACTTGGTGTGCGGCG
>NZ_JALCZC010000010.1:0-83933 GCF_022690805.1 Anaeromyxobacter sp. SG66 | reverse complement strand
CGGCGGAGGCAGCCGCGGGCGCGACCGCCGCGAGGCGGCGGCCCATGGCCGCGCGCAGGAGGCGGAACAGGCCGATCCCGGTCGCGCCGGGCGCGAGGCTCGCCGGGAAGATGGCCGCGTCGGCGTGGCGCGCGGCGCGGAGCTGCGCCGGGCCGACCGCCTCGAACTGGACCACCACCTCGAACGCGCGGGCGGCGGCGCGAGCCGCGTCGCGCGCGCTGCGCGCGTAGTCGGCGACCGCCCGCTCGAGCGCCTCGTTGCGGGTGCGCCAGAAGTCGCGCCCGAACGGGAGGACCTCGAACGACAGCGCGCCGGAGGCCTGCGCCACGGCCTCGCGCGCGAGGGAGAGGTAGTCGATCGGCTGGAAGTGATCGCCGTACTCGCGGACGAGGTGGCGGGTGAAGGCGCGCTGGCAGTCGGTGCAGAAGCCTGCGCCGAGGAGGCCGAGCGTGAGCGGCGCGTCCGGGCGGTCCAGGCAGACGCCGGCGAAGCCGGCCGAGAGCGCGGCCCGGACCGCGTCGCCGACGCGGGCGCGCTGGCGCTCGGACGACAGGCAGGCGCGCGGGGTGCCGCCCATGCCCGCGATCGTCCCGTCGGCCGCACGGCACGCCTCGGACGGCGTCGTGGCGCGGCCTGACGGCACGTCGGCGAGCGCGCGGTTCACGAGCGACGCGGGCAACGGCTCCGCGGGCGTGGCGACGAGCGGGTGCGCGTCGAGCGCGGCGGCCGCGCGGGCAGCCTCTTCCGGCAACGCGCCGGGCGCGAGGCGGTAGGGCGCGAAGGTGGTCTCGTTCAGCATGTCCGACGACCGCCCGGACGGAGCGCGGCGCGCTTTCGGCCGCTCACCGGCCAGGCGCTCCGGCGCGCGGAGGCAGAGAGCCTACGACGCAGGCCGCCTCGCGGGCAATTGCCGGGCGAGCGCGGCGGATGCACCGTCTCGCCCGGACGTGCGCGACACGGCCGCGCGGGGCGGCGGGCGCGTCGCGTGTAGGTCGAACGGTGTGCGCGGCGCGCGCACGCCGTCGAATTGACGCCTCTGAAAACCCCGTGATAGGGGATCGAGCACTCGGGCAAGCGCGCGGCAATTCCCTGCGGATTTCCGCGCGGGCCCACGGTCCGGAGGACCCTTCCAGATGGGCGACATGTTCGGAACGCTGGCGAAGCACTACCACGACGGTGGCTGGATGATGCACCCCATCCTCGTGTCGCTGTTCTTCGTGGTGGGGCTCGTCATCGACCGCATCATCGCCCTGTATTTCAGGGCGAACGTCGATAAGGACGCCTTCCTGCGCGGCCTCAAGAAGCACATCTACGCGGGCGACCTCGACAAGGCGATCAGCTTCACCGCCTCGCAGAAGAAGACGCCGCTCACGAGCGTCATCAAGGCGGGGCTCATCAACGTGCCGAAGGGCGATCAGGACGTGCAGGCCGCCATGGACGAGGCGACCCTGCGCGAGTCGCCCAAGATCGAGGCGCGCACGGGCTACCTCGCCATGATCGGCAACGTGGCCACGCTGCTCGGCCTCCTCGGCACCATCGTCGGCCTCATCGGCGCGTTCGGCGCCGTGGCGAACGCCAACCCGGCCGACAAGGCGGCGATCCTCGCCGACTCCATCTCCGAGGCCATGAACTGCACCGCGTTCGGCCTCCTCACCGCGATCCCGGCGCTCGTCGCCTTCTCGGTGCTGCAGGGCCGCACCCAGCACATGATCGACGAGATCAACGAGACCTCGGTCGCCGTGCTGAACCTCATCGTCGCGAACAAGGACAAGATGAAGATGCCCGCGACGGTGTCGGCGGGCGACGACGACTAGGACGGATCCCGGCGCTCTCCGCTCGCCCTTCGGGGCGAGCGGCCCGGAGCGCCCGAGCGACCGCCGCGGCGAGCGCGCCGCGGCCGGCAGCGGATCCGAGCTCACGCGAGAGGAGGTAGCCAATGGGCGGCGGCGCGATGCCCGAGCAGGGCGGCGGCGGTGGCAAGCGGCGAAAGAAGTCGCTCGACGCGACGATCAACGTCGTCCCGGCGATCGACCTGCTCTCCTGCTGCATCACCTTCCTCCTCTACACCGCGGTCTGGACGCAGGTCTCGCGGCTCCAGGTGCAGCAGCTCGGCACCGGCGCGCCCGAGGTCGAGCAGACCGAGGCGCAGAAGCAGCTCCTCGTGACCCTCGCCATGGGCGAGCGGGGCTTCAACCTCTCCACCTCGGCCGGCACCTCCGTCGAGATCCCGAACCTCGGGCGCGGCCAGGACGGCCTCGTGCGCTTCGACCTCAAGGGCCTCGGCGAGCGGCTGAAGGCGCTCAAGGGCGATCACCCGGACGCCGCCGCGGTCACCCTCTCCGCCGAGGACACCGTGCCGTACGGCGACCTCGTGCAGGTCATCGACACGTGCGTCGGCGCGGGGCTCGTCTCCGTCGCCGTCACCGGGGTCTAAAGAGCCGCCATGCCCATCGTCACTCCAGGCAAGCGCCCGGCGAAGCGGTTCGAGAAGTCGAAGATCCTCGGCGGCAAGATGGGCCGCGCTCACAAGGCGACGAACGCGGAGCTGAACGTCGTCCCGATGGTCGACATGATGACGATGCTCGTCATCTTCCTCCTGCAGCAGTTCAGCGCCACGGGCGAGGTGCTGTACATGCAGAAGGACATCAAGCTCCCCGACGCTCAGCACGGGCAGATGATCGAGATGGCGCCGGTGGTGGCGGTGAGCGCCGACCAGGTGGTCGTGACCGGGGTGAAGGTCGCGGACATCCGCGAGCTCGACTCGGACTCGGGCTACCTCAACATCCCCGCGCTCGAGGAGCGGCTGCGCGACGAGAAGAAGCGCTGGGAGTTCATCCACCAGCAGGACCCCGAGAAGAAGTGGGACGGGGTGGTGAACATCCAGGCGGACAAGGCGGTGCCGTTCCGCATCGTGAAGCGCGTGATGTACTCCTGCGGCGTGGCCGGCTACTTCAACGTGAACTTCGCCGCGCTCGACCTCGGCGGCCTCACCGCCACCTCGAGCGGCGCCCCGACGCCCGGCATCTGAGCGCTCGCCCGGCCGCGCTCGCCCCCGCCTCCGGCGCGGGGCGCCGGCCGCGGCGCGGCTGATCGGCGCGCCGCGCGGCGGCCGCGGGCGCCCTCGACGCCCGAACATCCCCGAACGCTTGCCAAAAAGCGCAACGGGCCGGTACTATCCGGGCTCCGCCGCGGCGTTCCGTCGCGCAACCAACGGATATTCCAAGAAATATCCGAAGATTCGGATTCCCGGACCATGAACATCTCCCACCTGCTTTCACGCCTCGCCGTCGCCGCAGCGCCGCACCACGGCGGGGGCGAGGCGAACCTCGTCCTGCCGGACCTCGGGTCCGAGACCTTCCTCGGCGGTGTGACGGGGCACTCGCTCCTCCTCGTCGGCCTCCTCGTCTGCGCGCTCGGCCTCGTCTTCGGCCTCGTCGTCGCCCGGCAGCTCAAGGCGCTGCCCGTGCACCGCTCGATGCGGGAGATCTCCGAGCTCATCTACGAGACCGCGAAGACCTACCTCGGCACGCAGGGCAAGTTCATCGCGATCCTGTGGGCCTTCATCGCGGTGATCATCGTCGCGTACTTCGGCTTCCTCACCACCGGCCCCGAGGGGCAGCAGGGGATGGGGCTTGGCCGGGTGGCGATCATCCTCCTGTTCTCGCTCGTCGGCATCATCGGCTCGACCGGCGTCGCCTGGTTCGGCATCCGCGTGAACACCTACGCGAACAGCCGCGCCGCGTTCGCCTCGCTGGGCGGCAAGCCGTTCCCGACCTACGCCATCCCGCTCAAGGCCGGCATGTCGATCGGCACGATGCTCATCAGCGTCGAGCTGCTCATCATGCTGTTCATCCTCCTCTTCATCCCGCGCGACCTCGCCGGCCCCTGCTTCATCGGCTTCGCGATCGGCGAGTCGCTCGGCGCGTCCGCGCTCCGCATCGCCGGCGGCATCTTCACGAAGATCGCCGACATCGGCTCGGACCTGATGAAGATCGTCTTCAAGATCAAGGAGGACGACGCGCGCAACCCCGGCGTCATCGCCGACTGCACCGGCGACAACGCGGGTGACTCGGTCGGCCCCTCCGCGGACGGCTTCGAGACCTACGGCGTGACGGGCGTCGCGCTCATCACCTTCATCCTGCTCGCCATCTCCAACCCGGCCGTGCAGGTGAAGCTGCTCGTCTGGATCTTCGCGATGCGCATCATGATGGTCATCGCGTCGGTCGTGTCCTACTGGATCAACGAGGCCGTCGCGAAGGGCCGCTACGCCGCCGCGACCGTGATGAACTTCGAGGCGCCGCTCACCGCGCTCGTGTGGCTCACCTCGGTCGTCTCGGTGGTCCTCACGTACGTCGTCTCGTACCTGCTCATCGCCGACCTCGGCGACGGCACGATGTGGTGGAAGCTCTCGACGATCATCACCTGCGGCACGCTCGCCGGCGCGATCATCCCCGAGATCGTGAAGGTCTTCACCTCCACCTCCTCCGGCCACGTGAGGGAGGTCGTCACGGCCTCCCGCGAGGGCGGCGCGTCCCTGAACGTCCTCGCCGGCCTCACGGCGGGCAACTTCTCTGCGTTCTGGATGGGCCTCGTCATCACCGCCCTCATGGCGGCCGGCTGGGGCGTCTCCACGCTCGGCCTCTCGGACCTCATGATGGCCCCGGCGGTGTTCGCCTTCGGCCTCATCGCCTTCGGCTTCCTCGGCATGGGCCCGGTGACCATCGCGGTCGACTCCTACGGCCCGGTCACCGACAACGCGCAGTCCGTCTACGAGCTCTCGCTCATCGAGAACGTCCCGAACGTCCACGCCGAGGTGAAGAAGGAGTTCGGGTTCGAGCCGAACTTCGACAAGGCGAAGCACTTCCTCGAGGAGAACGACGGCGCCGGCAACACCTTCAAGGCGACCGCCAAGCCGGTGCTCATCGGCACGGCCGTCGTCGGCGCGACGACGATGATCTTCTCGATCATCGTGGCGCTCACGAGCGGCCTCACCGCCAACCTCGAGAAGCTCTCCATCCTGAACCCGCTCTTCCTGCTCGGGCTCATCATGGGCGGCTCGGTGATCTACTGGTTCACCGGCGCGTCCACGCAGGCCGTCTCCACCGGCGCCTACCGCGCGGTCGAGTTCATCAAGGCCAACATCAAGCTCGAGGGCGTCGAGAAGGCCTCCGTCGAGGACTCGAAGAAGGTCGTCGAGATCTGCACGGTCTACGCGCAGAAGGGCATGTTCAACATCTTCCTCGTCGTGTTCTTCGCGACGCTGTCCTTCTCGTTCGTCGACGAGTTCTTCTTCATCGGCTACCTCATCTCGATCGCGATCTTCGGCCTGTTCCAGGCGATCTTCATGGCGAACGCCGGCGGCGCCTGGGACAACGCGAAGAAGGTCGTCGAGGTGGAGCTCAAGGCGAAGGGCACCGCGCTGCACGACGCGTGCGTGGTCGGCGACACCGTCGGCGACCCGTTCAAGGACACCTCGTCCGTCGCGATGAACCCCATCATCAAGTTCACGACGCTCTTCGGCCTCCTCGCCGTCGAGCTCGCGATCAAGATGGAGCTCGGGACGCGCGTCACCCTCGCGGCCGTCTTCCTCGCCGTCGCGCTGTTCTTCGTCTACCGCTCGTTCTACGGGATGCGCATCCAGGTGGGCATGAAGGCGGCGGGCGAGACCTCGGCGAGCCCGGCGGCCCATTAACATGTGCGCGGAGCGCATCGCTCCGCAGGGCAAGTGGGCGGCGCTCGCGAGCGCGTGCGCCGCCCTCAAGGTGTTCCCGCTCCACGGCGTGGCCGTCCTCCCCGGGACGCCCACGCCGTTTCACGTCTTCGAGCCCCGCTACAAGGCGCTCGTGAAGGACGCGCTGGCCGGGGATCGCGTGGTCGCGATCCCCGCGCTCTACACCAAGGCCGACGCGCAGCGGCTCCGCCCGCGCCTCAAGCCCATCTGCGGGGCCGGCATCATCGAGGCCGAGCAGGAGTACCCCGACGGCCGCTACGACATCCTCGTGCGCGGCCTCGCCCGCGTGCGGCTCGTCGAGGAGCACGTCACCGAGAAGGCGTACCGGGAGTGGAAGGCGGAGATCCTCGAGGAGATCTGGCCGCAGGGAGGCGCCGCCGCGCTCGCGCCGGAGCTCGAGGCGCTCCGCCAGCTCGTCTACGAGCTCTCGACGCGGCTCCCGGCCGAGTCCGGCGCGCCGCAGCTCGCCGAGGCGGTCGCGCAGATGAGCGATCCCTCCGCGATCGTGGACCTCGTGGGCGCCGCGGTGGTCTCCGACCCCGAGTCGCGCCAGAAGGTGCTCGAGGAGCTCGCGGTCGCGCGGCGGCTCGAGTACGTACTCGAGGAGGTCGCCGGCGTCGTGCTGGTGCTCTCGAAGGGGAAGAACCCGCGGGTGTGAGCGGGCCCGGCTGGCCGCGGCTTCTCGTGGATGCCGCACGGAGCGCGAAGTAGGATGCGCAGCGCCGTCCGGAATCCGCTCGGCGATGCACGGAGCTCCCGCTGACCGCCCGTCTGTTCCTGGAGGTTGCCATCTCCTGTCCGCAGCCCACGATGCGAGCGCCGAGCGCTGTTCCGGGGACCGCCGAGCGCTCCGCGGCAAGACGCCTCGTGCCATGGCTCACGCTCGCCGCGGCTGCGGCGATCCTGCTCTGGCCCGCTGTCCTGAACGGCTACCCCCTCGTGTACGACGACACGGGGACGTACATCTTGTCGGGCTTCCACCCCGAGGTGCCGGTCGACCGTCCCGTGACGTACGGGCTCTTCCTGCGCGTCGCGAGCGCCGGCTCTCAACCCTGGCTCGTGGTCGTGGCGCAGGCCCTCCTCCTCGCCTGGGCGCTCCAGCGCGCGTTCTCGCTCGCGACAGGCCGCTCCTCGCCGGGGGCCGCCGTCGCGCTGGCCTTAGCAGGGGCCTGCCTGGGCGGAGCGGGCATCGCCGCGAGCGAGCTCATGCCGGACGTCTTCACGGCGCTCGTGATCGTGTCGATGGCGGCGGTGCTCGGCCTCGAGCTGAGCCGGCGGGATCTCGTCGCCTTCGGAGCGCTGCTGTGGCTCGCGCTCGTCGTCCATCTGTCGCACCTGAACCTGGCAGTGGCCCTGCTGGTGCTCGCGGGGGGCTGGAATCTCGCCGCGCGCCGGGCCCGCTTCCGCTTTGCGCCGCGCCGCCTCGCCCTCATCGCCGTCATCACCGTGTCCGCCTGGCTCACCATTCCGACGACGCACGCGCTCATGGGCGGCGGGTTCACGCTGGCGCGCGGCGGGACGGTGTTCCTCGTCGGCCGCATGGCGGCCAACGGGATCCTCGCCGACGTCCTGGGAGCGCGCTGCGCCGAGGCCCGGTGGCGGCTGTGCGCGTATCAGGACCGGCTCCCCATGACGACCGACGAGTTCGCCTGGTCCCCCTCGAGCCCGCTCTACCTCACGGGCGGGTGGACCGACGAGAACTTCGCAGAGTTTCGCGACATCCTCCGGGCGAGTGTCCGCACTCGCAGTGGACTCGCAAGGCACGTCCGCGAGGCCGCCTCCGCCTCCGCGCAGCAGCTCTTGCTCGTGTCTCCGACGCGCTGGATCCGGCCCCTCGCGGACCCCTCGTTCTACGCGGTGGCCGAGACCCGCCGCTGGCTGCCGCGAGCCTTTCCCGCGTACATGCGAGCGGCGCAGCAGCGCGGAGCGCTGCACCTGCGCTGGCTCGACGAGGTGCAGTGGGTGGCGCTCGCGCTGGCCGCGTCGGCGCTGGGAGTCGCGGGCGCCTCGCGGGCCGCGCGTTCGGCCGCCGCCCGCGCCTGGCCGTTCGCTGCGCTGCTCGTCGCCGGCACGGTCTCGAACGCCGTCGTGTGCGCGTCGCTCTCGAACCCGCAGGACCGGTACCAGTACCGGGTCGTCTATCTGCTGCTGATCGCGGCGATGACGGTATGGGGCGCGATCGCCGCCCGCGCTCGGACCGTGGAGCGCGTCGCCGCGGGAGCGGTCGGCGCGGCCCGCACGGACCCGGGGGCGCGGGGCTAGCTGACGTTCCGCCCCACCCCGTAGTACGTGAACCCCGCCGCCCGCACCTTCGCGGCGTCCCACACGTTCCGGCCGTCGAGGAGCACCGGCTGGCGCAGGAGCGTCTTCAGGCGGGCGAGGTCGGGCTGGCGGAACTCGTTCCACTCGGTGACGAGCATGAGCGCGTCGGCGCCCTCCGCCGCCGCGTAGGGCTCGTCGGCGAGCACGACGCCGCGGCCGTCGAAGAGCCGCTCCGCCACCTCGGCGGCGACCGGATCGTGGGCGCGCACCCGGGCGCCCGCGCCGAGGAGCCCCTCCACCACCGAGATCGCCGGCGCCTCGCGCATGTCGTCGGTCTTGGGCTTGAAGGCGAGCCCCCACACCGCGATGGTCTTCCCGGCGAGCGAGCCGAAGTGCTTCGTGGCCTTCTCCACGAGCCAGCGCTTCTGGCGCTCGTTCACGCGCTCCACCGAGCGGAGCAGGTCGAAGTCGAGGCCCACGTGGCGGGCCATGGTCATGACGGCGCGCACGTCCTTCGGGAAGCAGGAGCCGCCGAACCCCACGCCGGGGAAGAGGAACGGGTGGCCGATGCGGCGATCGGAGCCGATGCCGCGCCGCACCTGATCCACGTCGGCGCCGAGCCGCTCGCACAGCGCGGCCATCTCGTTCATGAAGGAGATGCGCGTCGCCAGCATGGCGTTCGCGGCGTACTTGGTGAGCTCCGCGGAGCGCAGGTCCATGAACAGCACCGGCTGCTCGGCACGGACGAACGGAGCGTACAGCTCGGCCATCACCGCGCGCCCGCGCTCGGAGGCGACGCCCACGACCACGCGGTCGGGCCGCATGAAGTCCTCGACGGCGGCCCCCTCCTTGAGGAACTCGGGGTTCGAGACCACGTCGAACGGGTGCTGCGCGACGCGGCGCAGGGCCTCGGCGACCTTCTCCGCGCTGCCGACCGGGACGGTGCTCTTGTCCACCACCACGCACGGGCGGGTGAGGTGGCGGCCGATGTCCTCGGCCGCGGCGAGCACGTACTGGAGGTCCGCCTCTCCGTTCTCGCCGGGCGGAGTGCCCACCGCGATGAACGCGACCTCCGCGCCCCCGATGGCCTCGGCGTAGGAGGTCGTGAAGGTGAGCCGCCGCTCCTTCACGTTGCGGCGGACGAGCTCCTCGAGGCCGGGCTCGTAGATCGGGATGCCGCCGGCGCGCAGCGTCTCGATCTTGCGCGCGTCCACGTCGAGGCAGACGACGGTGTGGCCGGTCTCGGCGAAGCAGGTGCCGGTGACGAGGCCGACGTAGCCCGTGCCGACGACAGCGATCCGCATGTGTGCTCCCCCAGGAAAAAGCGCCCGGAGGGTAGCACGGAGCGGCCGGCTCAACGAGCGGCGGTGCGAGCGTGCGCCGGTGCGGCGCCGCCCGCCTCCAGGGGTCCCCGGCGCAGCGCGTGCGCCGCGGCGGCGGCGAGCCAGGCCGCGGCGAGCGAGAGCGCGAGCACGTTGGCGTAGTTCCCCACGAGCACGTGCTTCTGCGTCTCGACGAGCCCATCGGCGAGTGAGACCGGGTACTGCAGGATGCCGAAGAGCGCGAGGAGCCCCGCCGCGCGCGCCGCGCCGGAGCTCCGCGCTGCTGCGGAGGAGCGGCGACGCGGCCGCGAAGAGCGCGAGCGCGAGCACGGCCCGGCCGAGCCGGTGGAAGACGCCGGTCCAGAAGCGGAACGGGGGCAGCTCGGCGAAGGACGCGAGGCCCGGCGCGCGCTTCGAGAGGTAGGCGAGGTCCACATCGGCGCCCTTCGCCACCGCGCGGGCGACGAGCGCGGCGGTGGCGCGCGGGTGTGTCGCGAGGAGCCCTGCGGCGGCGGCGAGCGAGCCGGGCGCGCGCTCGAGGCAGGCCGGCCCCTGGGGCCGCACGAAGGCCCGCACGCCGATGCAGTCGCGAACGACGGGCGCCCCGCGCACGCGCACCTCGGCGAGCTCCGCGTCGGAGAGCGGGAGGAGCGCGCCGTAGTAGAGCGCCTGGTAAGCGTTGAGCCGCGTCGTGGCGCGGTTCACGAGGGGTGGGACGAGGGCGACGGCCTGCGCGAGGAGGAGAACCGCGACCGCCAGCGCGCGAGCGGCCGCCGTCCGCGCGCCGAGCGCGTCCCACAGGAAGGGCGCGGCGAGGAGCGGCAGGTAGAAGAAGGCGGGCTTCGCCGCCCCCACGAGCGCGGCCACCGCGAGCGCGGCGAGCGCGACCCAGCGCGATCGCGCCCGCGCCGCGCGCCACGTGAGGAGCGCGAGGAGCGGCAGGAATACGATCGCGACCTGGTCCTCGAAGGCGCTGTTCAGGAACGCGACGAAGCTCGTCTCGAGCGCGGCGAGGCTGAGCAGGAGGGCGAGCACCACCCCCGCGGCGGGCGCCTCGGCGGCCGCGGCCGCGACGAGCGCGACGACGCCCGCGACGAGCAGCACTCGCAGCGGCAGGGAGCCGACGACGAACGAGTACTCGCGGTCGCGCGTGACGAGCCCGTCGAGGGCCACCTGCGCCGCGAGGATGGGCTTGTAGGACGAGGCCGTCATGCCCGGGTGGAGCCGCGGCGCGTCCGGGGCGAGCTCCCAGCGGTCGTGCCACTCGCCGAGGATGCGGCGCTCGCGCTCGGGGGTGTCGTAAGGCGGCCAGTTCGTCGCGAACCCGACCGGCTTCTCCAGGAGGAAGTAGGTCGAGCGATCGAAGTCGCCGTTGTCCGCGAGCCCGGTGCCGAGGTGGAGGAGCGAGAGCGCTGCGAGGGCGGCCGCGTAGGCCCCCACGCCGACGCGTCTCGCGCGCTCCGGGGTCACGGCGCGACCACGAGCCTCGCCGCGGCGTCCACGCCGCGCAGGTGGCGGAGCTGGGCCGGGTCCTTCGCCGCCTCGACCACCCGCTCGACCGCGAGCCGCTCGGCGATGCCGAGCGCCGGGCGCACCCGCGCCGCCGCGTCCGCGATCTCGGGGTAGAAGTGCGCGGCGAGCAGGCTCGAGCCGAAGAGCGCCCGCGATAGCCGCAGGTCCGCGGCGCGGGCGTGCAGGTACCGGAGGTCGAGCTCGAGGCGGAGCAGCTCGCGCACGTCCACGTAGGTGATGAGCGGCGCGAAGAGCCCCAGGCCCGCCTGCTCCGCGACGGTCCCGAGGAGCGCGTCCTCGGCCGATGGCCGGGCGGCCCCGGGGCCGAACGCCCGGTGCGGCCGGCCGCGCTCGAAGAGCGGCCCCTCCGCCGGGCCGCCGGGCCACAGGGCGTCCTGCACGGCGATGGTGATGCGCTCGTCGGCGAGCACGGCCGTGCGGCCCTCGTGCTCGGTGCGCTCCACGTGGAGCGCAGGCACCCGGGAGACGAGCTGCTCGCGGTCGGCGGGTCGCATCGCGATGCGCACCTCGCCGACCGGGCGGAACGCCATGTGCGGGTAGAGCCAGTCCACGTAGGCGGCTGCGTCGAGCAGCACGACCGGCAGCTCCGGCGCCTCGCGCAGCGCGTTGCGCAGGGAGACGAGCTTCAGGACGTTGTCGTTCACGACCCCCTGGTAGTTGCCGAGCAGGCGCTCGCGGAACGCCTCCGGCAGGCCTGCGCCGAGCCGCGTCGTCTCGAGCTGGTACGAGGCGAGCGGCCCGAGGCCGTGCGCCTCGAGGACGTCGCCGAGGAGCGAGAGATCCGCGTCGGGCAGCGCCCGCGGGGGCGTGAAGTCGGTGAGCGCGCGCAGGGCGTCGAGCAGGGCCACGGCCGCCATCTAACCCGTCCGGCGCGGCGCGGCAATCGGCCAATCGAGAGGCGCAGGGCCCCGCCGACGACTCGACGCGCGCGGGGCGCGTGGGCATGTCCACGTTGTGGTGACAAGGGAGGAAGGAATGATCGAGCTCGACGGAACGCTCTCCGAGCTCGCCCGCTACAAGAGCGGCAGCGAGCCCATCGTCAGCCTGTACCTCGACATCCGTTGGAAGGACGAGCAGCAGCGCGAACGCGTCCGGCTGTTCGTGCAGGAGCGAATCCGGCAGACCCTCGCGCACTACCTACCGGAGAGCCCGGGTCGCGCGGGGCTCGAGAAGAACCTGAGGCGGATCCAGGAGCAGGTGAACGGCCTGCTCGGCCAGGAGTACGAGGAGAACAAGAACGGGCTCGCGCTGTTCGCGTGCGACGCGCTCGGCCTGTGGCAGCCGCACTTCTTCCGGCGGTCGTTCGAGAACGCGCTCACCACCGACGCCATCCCGCACCTCACCCAGCTCGCGCGGCTCCAGGACGACGTCGCGCCGGCCATCGTGGTCGCGCCGAGCCAGGAGGGCGCGGACATCTACCACGTGTCCCTCGGCGACCTCGCCGTCGAGGCGAACCTGCGCGGCTTCGTCCCGCGCCGCGAGCGCGACAACTTCAACGCGGGCGGCTCCGGGCGGCCGCGGGCGCAGTACGAGCGGGAGACGAAGGAGGTCCGCCACCACGAGAACTACGTCCAGAAGAACCGGCGCGCCGCGGCGGCGGAGGTGACCGCCTTCTACGACCAGCACCGGCAGGCCTACGTCGTGCTCGTCGGCACCGCCGAGACGCTGGCCGCCTTCGAGCGCGAGCTTCCGGAGCGGCTCAAGGAGCGCATCATCGCGCGGCTCCCGCGGCCGAGGGACTGGGAGTCCGGGGACGGGATGCGGCGCGACGGCATCGTGAAGGGCGCCGTGAAGGCGCTCGCCGAGCGGGAGAAGCTGGACGAGCACGACGCCATCGAGCAGGTGGTGGCCCAGTCGCTCCGCGGCGCGCTCGGCGTGCTCGGTCCGAGCGACGTGGTCGAGGCGCTGAACCAGGGGCGCGTGCACCGGCTCGTCATCGAGGAGTGCTTCGACGGCACGGGCTGGCGCTGCGAGAACTGCCTCGCCATCGGCGCGAACGCGGAGTCGGCGGAGTCCTGCCCCTACTGCGGCGGAGAGCTCCACGCGGTGCGCGACCTCGGCGAGGCGATCGTGGCGCGCGCGCTCCTCGACGGCGCCGCCGTGGAGGTGGTCGCCCACGCGAACAAGCTCCACAGCTACCGGGGCGTGGGCGCGTTCCTCCGTCAGACCGCGCAGACCGGGCTCCGCGGCGCGAGCCCGCCCTACCCGAGCGCGCCGGGGGCGAGCCAGTAGGGAGGTCCGACACCGTCACGCGCCCCGCTCGCCCTCCGGCGCGGGCGGGGCGCGCCTCACCCCACGTCGAGCGAGGGCGGCACCGGCTCGAGCGCCTCCTGCGGGAACTGCGGCTCCGCGGCGCGCCCGGCGCGCGCCGGCTCGAGGACCGCGATAAGCGACAGGGCCGGCAGCGGCAGCACCCGGTCCACGAGCCGGAAGAGCGGCGTGAGGAGGTTCAGGGCGACGATCTGCAGGAGCCCGAAGGAGCGGCGCTTGAGGAGCTTGCCGTTGAGCCACCACGCGGCGGTGCCCACGCGGTTGAAGCGCAGCACCTCCCGCACATCGAAGCCGCTCTCGACCGCGAGCACCCGGAGCGACGCCTCGGTGTAGCGCCGCTTGTGGCCGAGCACCTCGTCGAGGGTGCCGAGCAGCTCCGGGCCCTGCGGCACGAGCACCACCGCGCGGCCGCGCTCGGAGAGCACCGCGCGGATGTTCTCGAGGGCGCCCTTGTCGTCCTCCACGTGCTCGATGACGTTGAGGCACACCACCGTGTCGAAGCCGCCCTCGAGCTTCGGGAACGAGCCGGCCGCGGTGACGTCGGTGAGGGCGACGTCGAGGTAGGGCCGGTCGGCGGTGAGGCTGCGCAGGGTCTGGAGGTAGAGCGGGTTGATGTCCGAGGCGACGTAGCGGTTGCGGGGGATGAGCCGGCGGGTGAGGTTGCCCGTGCCGCTGCCGATCTCCAGGATGCGCTGGCCGCAGAACGGGCGGATGGTGTCGGCCATCCAGGCGTTGAAGCGCGGCGCGCGCGCGAGCCGCCCGAGGATCTGCGAGCCGTGGGCGTCCTTCGCGTAGATCTCGTCGGAGAGCCAGAAGCGCAGGATGGCGAACAGCGCCTTCAGGCCGTCGCGCCAGTTGATCTTCTTGCCTTCCTGGTAGGTGCGCCCCGAGTAGCTGATGGGCACCTCGAAGATGCGCGCCTCGCGCTTCGCGAGCTTGATGGTGAGCTCGGGCTCGAGGCGGAAGTCGTTCGAGCGCAGCGGCAGCGACTTGAGGAGCTCGGTGCGGACGGCCTTGTAGCAGGTCTCCATGTCCGTCAGGTTCACGTTCGTCACCCAGTTGGTGAGGAACGTGAGGAGCCGGTTGCCGAGCTCGTGGCGGAAGAGCAGCGCGCGCCGCGCCTCGCCGCCCGCGAAGCGGGAGCCGAACACCGCGTCGGCCTGCTCGTCCACGAAGACCTTCACGATGCGGAGCAGGTCCTTCGGGTGGTACTCGAGGTCGGCGTCGTGGATCACCGAGAGCTCGCAGTCGGCTTCGGCGAGCGCGGTGCGGATGGCCGCGCCCTTGCCGCCGTTCACGACGTGCTCGAGGAACACCCACTCGATCCGTCCGGTCCGCCCGTGGCCGCGGAGCCGCACGCCCTCCGCGGCGGGCCCGTTCTCCTGCCACGCGATGCCGCGCTCCGCCGCGAACGCCGCGAGCGCGCCCGCCGTGCCGTCCTTGGAGGCGTCGTTCACCACGATGACCTGCACGCGCTCGAGGTGCGGCGAGGTCTCGAGGAGCTCGAGCCGCGCGAGCGAGGTCTGGACGAGGTGCTGCTCGTTGAAGACGGGGACGAGGACGGATAGGGACGTCATGACCGTCCGGTTCTACCAGACCCTGGCTGCCCCCGGAACGAACGGGCGGGCGGACGCCGCCGCAGGAGCGGGATCAAGGCCGGCGGCCGAGCGGCATCGCCAGCTGCACGCCGAGCCGGAGGTTCGGCTCGTTGCGGAGGAAGTCGCGGTCCCAGCGGTATGTGGCCGCGGCCTCCCAGGAGACGTCCACCGGCCCCGCGAAGTAGACCTGGCGCACCGCCGCGGTGACCTCCGTGTCGTGGGAGATCTCGCCCGGGTTGTTCGGGTCGATGACGAGCCAGAACACGGGCTCGTTCCGGCGCACGCGCTCGAGGTAGCCGCCGATGCGGCCGCGCTTGCCGAACACGTCGAGCGCCACCATCTGCGAGTCGGCCCCCGGCCCGATCCACGCGCCGAGCAGCTGGCCCTGGTACGTGTAGGAGAGGTCGTTCCCGTGGATGTAGTAGACGGGTTGCCCCCGGCTGCTGCTCACCGGGCGGAACTCCTGCAGGTCGGTGTACTCGGCGTGGAACCGCACCCAGCGCTCGCCGAGGCGCGCGACCTTCTGGAGGCCTAGCGTGTACGCCTGCGTGTGGTCCGGCTCGCGGATGAAGCCCGCCCACGAGTTCTCGTGATCTTCACGGGCCCACTCGAAGTAGATCTCGAGCCCGCTCTCGGGGAACGCCCAGCGGCCGAACGCGGAGGCGAGCTGGTTGTCGCGCGGGTTGTCCCCCTGCGGGCCGCCGTACCAGGAGCTGAGGTTCTTCTTCTCGAAGCTCTGGAAGAACGGGAACCAGTCGCGGACGCGCAGGTCGTCCCACACCTGGAGCTGAACGCGCGCGAGGCCGAGCGACAGGCGCGGCAGCCAGCGCGGGGTGTAGTCCACCACGAGCGCGGTGAGGAGCGGGTGCGTCGGCGTCGTGACGTAGCGCGTGCGGTCGAGCCGCCCCCAGAGCACCTTCGCCTCCACCGTTCCGATCCAGATGTCGGCCGGGCGCGAGGTGCCGACGAAGGCGTGGGGGAACCCGGCGGCGGCCGAGGACATCACGATGGAGTTCCGGATGCCCGGCCCGAACCAGAGGTTCTCGGTCGAGACGCCGGCGGCGACGTTCCAGACGTCGAGCCTCAGGTAGCTCTGGCCGGGCGCCCAGAAGGTCGGGGTCCCCGCCCCGAAGCGCTGGGGATAGTCGATCGTGTCGCCGTACCAGGCGTTCTGGAAGCGGAGATCGCCGGTCTTGCCGTTCGGGACGAGCGTGAAGTCCCGGTTCTGCGAGACCGCGACCTCGGGGGCGAGCGCGAAGGAGAGCGGCCCGTAGCGTCCGGCGACGCCGACCGTGGCGAACGCCGAGACGCCGCGGCCCGCCCACAGGAGGCCGTCGTTCGCGCCCTCGGGGAAGCGGGAGTTGAACGTGCCCTCGAGCCGGGCGGGGAGCGCCGTGAGGAAGCGCTCGCCGTCCGCAGGCGCGCGCGCGACGTTCCAGGGGAGCGCGACGGCGGCGCAGGTCTCTTCCAGGCGGAACCCGCCGCGCCGGATGAGCCGCGGCTCAGGCGCGACCGCGCCGACCAGCTCGCCCACGCGGGCGAGGTCGTCGGCGGGGTCCCGGAACCCGTCCACCGCGAAGGTCGCGGCCGGCTTGCAGCGCGTGTCGTCGGCCGCCGGCGCGACGGCGGGGAGCGAGAGCGCGAGGACGAAGGCGAGGGCGAGCGGTCGGGAGCGCATGGAGGCGGCGCGACTCTACGCGAACCGATCGCGCGAAGGGAGAACCCTTTCCCTACCGCTGTGCCCTCGGTGGCCCCTCGAGGATGTACGAGGTGTCGCCCCGCTGCCGGAACAGCTTCGGCTCGCTCACGTAGGCCTCGAGCTCCCCGCGCAGGACGAGCCGGCCGATGCCGGTGTCCACGTTCAGGACGACGGGCTGCTGCGAGGCGAGGAGCTTCCGGGCCGCGGAGCGGCTCAGCGCGTACGCGTGGGTGTGATCGTGGCGCCCGGCCCGGCGGAGGTTCTCCGAGTAGGGGCGCGGCAAGAGGTTCATCGCCTCGCGGGCGCTCCAGCGGATGAGGCCCAAGGCCCCGAGCGCGACGTAGGCGGCCTGGTCGAGCCGCCGCCGTGCCGTGACCACCTCGCGCCCCTTGTAGCCGAGGTAGACGAGCTCGAACGAGGGAGGGAGCTGCTCCAGGACCGCCGGGGCGAGCCCGATGGCCTCGGGGATCGGCTCGGCGTCGTCCTCGAAGACGAGCACGCGCTCGTGCCCCTCGTCGAGCATCCTCCTCCAGATGCGCGCGTGGGAGAGGACGCAGGCGATGTGACCCAGCGTGATGCTGCGCCCGTACCGGTGGGCGCGCCGCGCCGCGCGATCGTCGTAGACGCCGCGCGCCTCGAGGTCGGCGAGGTCGAGCTCGAGCTTGTCCTGCCCGTACACGAGCTCGTAGCGCAGCCCGCCGAGCGAGCGCTCGATCGCCGGGTGGCGATCGGTCGCGCGCGGCAGCGTGAGGACGAAGATCCGATCGAAGTAGTCGTTCAGGGCTCGGTACGAGCGGTCGAGACCGGGATCCATGGGGACGGCGCGATGTTATCGCACTCGCCGTCCGACCGGCAGGTCCGTCCGGATGAGGAGGCCGATCGAGGGCGCCCCCCGCGATCCGCCGTCCCAGGAGAACCGGTACCAGCTCGCCCGCAGCCCGAGGCCGGTGCGGGTCCGGGGCGCCACGATCCACTCCGCGTCGAGCACCACGCCGGGCGCCGGGTCGAAGTGGAAGCGCGCATCCTCGAGGAACCCGCCGCCGCGCATGCGCGGCCACAGCAGCACCGAGGCGCCTGCCCCGAGCCGAAACGGCCCCGCGTAGGCGAGCTCCATGAGGTCCACCGGCACCGTCGTGAAGAGCGCGTCCCCGTTCGACGCGCGGAGCATGTCGAGCTTGAAGCCGGCGGCGAGCCGGGTCGCGAGGCGGCCCTGCGAGAGCGGGAGGAAGCTCCAGCCGAGCGCGAAGGCGAAGCCGTCGTTGAGGTGCATCGTCGTGCGGGTATCGTCCGGGTACTGGATCGCGACCAGCCGCTCGAAGCCGAAGTCGCTGTGGAGCTCGAGCACGAAGCCGTGGTCGCTCGCGCGGGCCCGTTCGGGCGCGCGAACCGCCGGCGCGGCCTCGACCTCGGGGGTGGACCTCGGCACCCCCGGCGAGCCGAAAGGCTCCTGCCCGGCCGCGGCCTGCGCCGCGAGGAGCAACACGAAAGGTAAAGTTCGCAAGCGCGGTCCCAGCGCTCCAACGTCGAGCGTGCGAGCGCCGGGAGCAAGCCCGCGGACGGAGGTCCACGCGAGGCCACGGCGCATCCCCCGAGGGCGCGCCACGGCCAAACGAGCGTGCGCCTCTCCACTCGTGGCGAAGATCGGAGCGCCCCGCCGTGCCGCGGGCGCGCCCATTGCCGTCCGCCGGCCCACCGCTAGCTTCCGGAAGTGAGCTCGCGCTACGCCATCGTCGCGCTGGCGGTCGCCGTCGGCGCCGCTCCGCCGGAGGCGCGCGCGAGCGACGACGGCCTCGGCGAGCCGCCTCGAACGGTGGTCCCCGAGATGACGAGCGGCCCGGTGCAGGTGCTCCCGCCGGTGCTTCCCGGCCAGCACCTCAGCGGCACGGCGTTCCTCGGCTACCGCGGCATCGACCGGCAGACCACCGGCGCGACCGTGACGGCCGCCCCCGGGTGGAAGTCGTTCGTGCGCCTGGGCGCGGAGCTCACGCCGCGTTCCCGCGATGGCGAAGTGCGGTTCCTGTGGGGGCTCGGGTTCGAGGACTGGCGGGACAACTCCTTCTTCCTGCACGTGCACGACTGGGGGCCGGTGCGCCCCGACGACTCGTTCACGCTCAAGGACGCCGAGGCGAGCCTCGGCTACAAGCTCCCGAGCCTGTGCGGGGGGCCGTTCTGCATCGCGCCGAGCGCGTTCGCCACCCTGCCGTTCCGCGGCGGCCCGTACCTCGGCGCGCGCACCACCTTCCTCGTGGCGCGGACCTGGTTCGCCACCGGCGGGCTCGGCTGGACCATCCCGGGCGCGCTGGAGGGCACGGCGACGCCGCCCGAGTGGCGCGTGTCGTTCGCGCTCGGACGCTGGGACTGGCGGCCGGGGGGGCTCTTCCTCACGTACCGGGACGAGATGCAGCTCGACCGCCTCCGCACCTGGGACACCACGGAGCGGAAGGGCAACGGCGTCGTCGCGGCGGGCGTCAACTGGTCGTACTAGGGCGGCTCGGCGGGGGGAGACCATGCGCCACGAGATCCGGATCTTCGTCGCAGCCGCGCTCGCGCTCTCCGCGTGCGGGCTCCTCGAGCCGGAGGGGCCGCCGGCGAGGACGGCGGGGGAGCTCCCTGGAGGGTCGACGCCGGACGTGCCGATCCCGCGGCCGCAGGACCCGAGCACCCCGCAGGATCCGAGCGCTCCCGGCGATCCCGTGCCGGAGGCACCGTTCGCCGGCTACACGCTCGCCTGGCGGGACGAGTTCTCCGGGTCCGCGGTCGATTCCGGCAAGTGGACCGTGAACAGTGGAAGGTGGAAGGGCGGCGTGAGAGGCCCCGAGGCGCTCGACGTGAGCGGCGGCATCCTCACGTTCATCACCTTCACCGACGACGCGGGCGTGCACCACGCCGGCCACATGAGCACGCACGGCAAGTTCCAGGCGCGCTACGGCTACTACGAGACGCGCGCCCGCTTCGGCGACAGCTACGGCCAGTGGTGCTCGTTCTTCGTCTGGCCGGTGACCTACGGGAACCCCATCGGCGACCCGGGCAGCGCCGGCGTCGAGGTGGATATCTACGAGCACCGCGAGATCGACGGCAGCGGGTGGCGGATGCCCAACTACGTCCAGGTCGGCATCAACTGGGACGGCTTCGGGAGCGAGTGGAAGAAGAGCAACCGCACCGTCGCGCATCCCGATGGCGCGCCGCTCAAGGGCGAGTGGCACGACTATTCGGTGCTGTGGACCTCCGAGGGCTACACCTTCTACATCGACGAGAAGCCGGTCTTCCGCACGAGCGCGGCGGTGTCGAACATCGCGCAGGATCTGTATCTCACCTGCGAGGTGCTGGATCACAGCTGGGCAGGCGACGTCCCGGCGGGCGGCTACGGCTCGCGCGAGACGAGCACCACCAGGATGGAGATCGACTGGGTCCGGGTGTGGGTGCCGAGCGACGAGGCTGCGCGCTGACGCCGCGGCCGCCGGCGTCGCCACGCTGCCCCGCGGCGCGAGACGGCGCCAGCCTGCCGTGAGCGGAAGCGGACTCCTGCCGCGCTTGCGCCGGCCGCGCGGAGCGTCGTAGAAGATCGCGGACTCGCGGTCTTGGCCGGCGGACGGGCGTTCGAGCGCCTCGACGCTGCAAGCTGCAGGCGGGCCGCGGCTCCGACGGTTTCATCCTCGCGACGACGCGGGGCTGCTCCAACGCTCGGAGACGCGGCGGATCCCATGACGACCAGGCGCAAGGGCATCATCCTCGCTGGCGGCGCCGGAACCCGGCTCTATCCGGCCACGCTGTCCGTCTCGAAGCAGCTGTTGCCCGTCTACGACAAGCCGATGATCTACTACCCGCTCACGGCGCTGATGCTCGCCGGGATCCGGGAGGTGCTCGTCATCTCGACGCCGCAGGACACGCCGCGGTTCGCGGAGCTCCTCGGCGACGGCGGCGCCTGGGGCATGCACTTCGAGTACAAGGTCCAGCCGAGCCCGGACGGCCTCGCGCAGGCGTTCATCCTCGGAGCGGACTTCGTGCGGGATGGCCCGTCGGCGCTCGTGCTCGGCGACAACATCTTCTACGGCCACGAGCTGCAGCAGGTGCTGCGGACCGCGGACGAGCGGCGCGACGGGGCGACCGTCTTCGCCTACGCGGTGACCGACCCGGAGCGCTACGGCGTCGTGGAGTTCGACGAGAAGCGGCGGGCCGTCAGCATCGAGGAGAAGCCGGCACGGCCGAAGTCGCGCTACGCGGTCACGGGCCTCTACTTCTACGACGAGGAGGTCGTCGAGAAGGCGCGCACCGTGCGCCCCTCCGCGCGCGGCGAGCTGGAGATCACCGACCTCAACCGCATGTACCTCGACGAGGGCAAGCTCGCGGTCGAGATCATGGGCCGCGGGTACGCCTGGCTCGACACCGGCACGCACGACTCGCTCCTCGACGCGGGGCAGTTCATCGCCACCATCGAGAAGCGCCAGGGGCTCAAGGTCGCCTGCCCGGAGGAGGTCGCCTGGCGGCAGGGCTGGATCGACGACGCTCGGCTCGAGCGCTGCGCCGCGGCCCTGGGCAAGTCGAGCTACGGCCAGTACGTCCGCGCGCTCGTCGGGACGCGGGTCTTCTGATGAACGTCCGTCCCACCCGCATCGCGGACGTGCTGGTCCTCGAGCCGAAGGTGTTCGGGGACGCGCGGGGCTTCTTCTTCGAGAGCTTCAACCGCAAGGCCTTCGACGCCGCGGTCGGGCGGGCCGTCGAGTTCGTGCAGGACAACCACAGCCTGTCGGCGCGGAACGTCCTGCGCGGCCTGCACTACCAGCTCCCGCGCCCGCAGGGAAAGCTCGTGCGCGTGGTCCGCGGCGAGGTGCTCGACGTGGCGGTGGACCTCCGCCGTGGCTCGCCGACCTGCGGCAAGTGGGTGGGCGAGGTGCTCTCCGCCGAGAACAAGCGCCAGCTCTGGATCCCGGAGGGCTTCGCCCACGGGTTCCTCGTGCGCTCCACGGAGGCGGAGTTCCTCTACAAGACCACCGACTACTGGCACCCGGAGCACGAGCGCTGCATCCGCTGGGACGATCCGGGCCTCGCCATCGACTGGCAGACCGGCGGCGACTCGCCCGTCGTCTCCGCGAAGGACGCGGCCGGGCTGCGCCTCGCCGACGCGCCGCTGTTCGACTGAGCTGGAGAATCAAGAATGAACGTCCTCCTCACCGGCGGCTCGG
Organism: Anaeromyxobacter sp. SG66; assembly: GCF_022690805.1. Classification (NCBI taxonomy): domain Bacteria; kingdom Pseudomonadati; phylum Myxococcota; class Myxococcia; order Myxococcales; family Anaeromyxobacteraceae; genus Anaeromyxobacter; species Anaeromyxobacter sp. SG66. The sequence continues at coordinate 62,337 of NZ_JALCZC010000010.1, read as the reverse complement.
GCTTCATCGGCTCGAACCTGGTGCGCCTCCTCCTCGCCGAGCGGCCCGAGTGGCGCATCGTCAACCTCGACAAGCTCACCTACGCCGGGAACGCCGAGAACCTCGCCGACCTCGAGGGGAACCCGCGCTACCGCTTCGTGCGCGGCGATATCTGCAACGGCGAGCTCATCGCCGACGTCTTCCGGACCGAGAAGATCGACGCGGTGCTGCACCTCGCGGCCGAGAGCCACGTCGATCGCTCGATCCTCTCCCCGTCGGTCTTCATCGAGACGAACGTGCGCGGTACCCAGGTGCTGCTCGAGGCGGCGCGCGAGCTCGGGGTGAACCGCTTCGTCCACGTCTCCACCGACGAGGTGTACGGCTCGCTCGGGCCGACCGGCCTCTTCACCGAGAAGACGCCCCTCGATCCGTCCTCGCCGTACTCCGCCTCGAAGGCTTCGAGCGATCTCCTCGCGCTCGCCTACGCGCACACGTTCAAGCTGCCGGTGGTCGTCACGCGGTGCTCGAACAACTACGGGCCCTACCAGTTCCCCGAGAAGCTCATCCCGCTCATGATCGCGAACGCGCTCCGCGACCTGCCCCTGCCCGTGTACGGCGACGGCATGAACGTGCGCGACTGGATCCACGTCGAGGACCACTGTCGCGGCCTCCTCGCCGCGCTGGAGCAGGGCGAGAGCGGGCAGGTCTACAACTTCGGCGCGTCGAGCGAGCGGCACAACATCGACATCGTGAAGCAGGTGCTCCGCCTCGTCGGAAAGCCCGGGTCGCTCATCAGGTACGTGACGGATCGGCCCGGCCACGACCGCCGCTACGCCATCGACTCCACCAAGGCGCGGACCCAGCTCGGCTGGGCGCCGCGGCACGCGTTCGAGGACGCGCTCGCCGCGACCGTGCTCTGGTACGTGGAGCGCCGGCCGTGGTGGGAGCGGATCATCTCGGGCGAGTACCTGAAGTACTACGAGAAGCAGTACGGGGGACGGTAGTGCGCGTCGCGGTCACCGGGGCGAACGGGCTCCTCGGCGGTGAGGCCGTGGCAGCGCTCGCTGCGAGCGGCGGCCACGAGGTGCTCGCCATCGGCCGCGGGCCCTGCCGCCTGCCGCCGGGCGCGTACCGGTGGGCCGAGGCCGACCTCGGCGACGGCGCCTCGGTCGAGCGGGTCCTCCGCGAATTCGGCGCCGAGGCGGTGCTTCACGCGGGGGCCGCGACCGACGTGGACGCCTGCGAGCGCGACCCGGAGCTCGCCTGGCGCGTCAACGTGGGCGGCAGCGAGCAGGTGGCGCGCGCCTGCCGCGCCCTGGATGCACGGCTCGTGGCGGTCTCCACCGACTACGTGTTCGACGGCACGGCCGGTCCGTACTCCGAGGACGACGTACCGAACCCGCGCGGCGTGTACGCGCGCACGAAGCGGTGCGGCGAGGAGGCGGCGCTCGTGCTCGTGCCGGACTGCGCCGTGGCGCGCGTCGCAGTCGTGTACAGCGGTCGGCCAGGGGCGAAGGCCACCTTCGCGACGCAGGTGGTGGAGAAGCTCTCGCGCGGAGAGAAGGTCCACGCGTTCTCGGATCAGCTTGTCTCCACCACGCTGGCCGCGAACGGCGCGGCGATGTGCCTCGAGCTGCTGCTCGAGACGGGATACCGGGGCGTAATGCACACGAGCGACGCCACGGTGCTCGACCGGGTGGAGTTTGCTCGGCGGGTCGCGAGTGAGTTCGGTCTCTTGGGTCAGATCGTTCCCGTGAAGACTGCCGACGTGAAGCTGCTCGCGCCCCGGCCGCTCCGGGGTGGCCTACGCACCGAGCGTGCGGCGGCGCTGCTCCGGATGAAACCCCTCGCGATTGACGAGGCGCTCCGGCGTTTCCGCGAAGAATGGCGGCTACGCGGCGCAGCGTGACGAGCCGTCCCGCCCTCGACACCGCCGCGACCGGCGTGAACTGGGGCCGCACGTACTCCACGCGAAGCCCAAGGGCACACGACTTCCGTGGACTTTGGCTCGCTTCGACGTGGAAGAAGCACAGCCGAGCGTCGCGCCGCGCAGCTGATCGCCTGGTCGCAGCGGGCGCCACGCGGTCACACCTGTTCTGGACCGAGCGATGCGGCGTGAGGTAAGGTCGGAACTCTCCGAGTGCGGGAGCAGGTGGGGACCTACGCCCGCACGTCCTCGCCGAAAAGATGCAGCCAGGACCCAGTCCGGCCGCCAGCCCCGGCATCACAATGCGCAAAAAGCCCTTCCATCGCGCGGTCGCGATCTTTCTCTGCTGCCAGCCCGTCTTCTGGATGAGCAACGTTGCGCTCGCGCAGACGATTGACCGCGGTGTGTTCACGACGCCGCCGACCGATGAAGAGCGCGAGTCGGTCCCCGCATTCCCGACGCCTTCGCCTGCGCCCCTCCCGCCGGCCGAGCAAGGCGCCACGCAGCCGGACCGGATCGCGGCGCGAGGCGCTGTGCGGGAACCCCCTGCGATCGACCAGCCCGTCGATCCCGACCAGTACGTCTGTGGCCCGGGAGACGTGCTCGACCTTAACTTCTGGGGCGTCCAGAATTTCAAGTTCCGCGCCACCGTCGATCTCGAGGGCAGGGCGTTCGTGCCCAAGATCGGGTACCTCGACCTGAAGGGAAAGACGCTCTCCGACGCGCGCCGGATGACGCGCGAGTCGGTGGCGCGGTTCTATCCGCGCCTCAGCTTCGATGTGACGCTGGCAGAGCCTCGCACGTTCCTCGTTCAGGTGGTCGACGACGTGGTGCGCCCCGGCTCATACCCCGCTCGCGCCGTCGATCGCGCGGCCAGTCTCATCCAGCGTGCGGGCGGCTTCGGGCCCAACGCGTCGCGACGCAGGGTCGAGATCCGCCGCCGGGACGGGAAGGTGATCCAGGCGGACCTCCTGCTCTATGCGCTCACGGGCGACGTGAAGCACAATCCCTTCCTCCTCGACGGGGACGTCGTGCGCGTCCCGTTCGAGGAGCTCGCGGCGACGATCCGCGGCGGCGTGAATCGACCCGGACGATACGAGCTCACGGGGAGGCGCGACCTCGCGGAGCTCGTCGAGCTCGCCGGTGGACTCGCGCCAACGTCGACGCAGCGGCTCCCCGTCAGCCTCGTGCGGAGATCGCAGCGCGACGACCGGCAGGACCAGACGCTCGTCCCATTCGAGGCGGACGGCCGGCTTCCCGCCACGGCGATGCAGCACGAGGATCAGGTTCGCATCCCCGAGTTCGCCGATCTTCAGCAGTCGGTCACGCTCGTCGGAGCGATGGTCGGCGTGAAGGATCCCGACGAGCCGGCGGCGACCCGCCGTCTGGCGTTCGTGCAGGGCGACTCCGTCCGGACGCTCCTCGAGCGCGTTGGAGGCGTTGGCCCCGCTGCCGACCTCACTGGATCGTACGTGCTGCGCAACAGGAAATCGCTGCCCGTCGACCTCTACTCGCTCGTCATGCTGCGGGACCTCAAGGCAGATAGGGCGGTCGAGCTCGGCGACACGCTGGTCGTGCCGTTCAAGCGACGCAACATCCTCGTCGAGGGGGCGGTCTTCAAGCCCGGTTCGTATCCGTACAACCCGAACTTCGGGATCGAGCAGTACCTGTCGCTCGCGGGTGGGCGGAGCCGCAATGCGCAGGGGCTCGGAGACGTGCGCGTCGTCACGTCGAACGGGGAGACGAGGAAGTATGCGCGAGACCTGAAGGTCGAGCCCGGCTCGTCCTTGATCGTTCCCGAGCGCAACTTTTCGCGTTCTGAGATCGTTCAGATCGTACTCGGTGCTGCCGGCGTCATCGTGAGCGGCGTGGCGGTCATCATCGCCGCCCGGAAGTGACCCTGGCCATGTCCAACTCGCTCGACCTCTCATTCCTCCGCGCCCGACCCGTGCAGAAGCGTATCGTAGCGGTCACCGTTGCCTTCGCCATCGTCGGCGTGGGGTACGCCCTCCTCGCGCCGAAGTGGTTCCGGTCCACTGTGACGCTGGTACCGGCGAAGCAGCAGAAGGGAGGTATCTCGAGCCTGCTTGGAGCGGAGGTCGCGGGCCTCGCCGCTGGGTTCGAGGCGGGCGGCGGCACGGACGCGCCGCGGATCGCTGCCGTCCTCCAGGGCACCGCCGTGACCGACGCCGTCATCGAGAAATTCGATCTGCGCGCGCGCTACGGTGAGAAGTACCAGGAGAACGCCCGTGCCGAGCTGTGGCGGCATTGCGACGTGAGGACGCTGCCGAAGCCCAACCTCGTCGAGCTCTCCTGCGAGGACACTGACCCGCGGTTCGTTCAGACGATGCTCGCGTACTTCGCAGATTACGGAAACCAGGTGTTCCGGCGCGTGGGCGTGAGCTCGGCATCGGAGGAGGTGCGCTTCCTCGAGAAGCGTGTGGCCGAGCTGCGGCAGGCCGCGGACGAGACTGCTGCTCGGATGCGAGTGTTCCAGGAGAAGTATCAGATCGTGGACATCGATACGCAGACGAAGGCAGTCGTGTCCGCCCTCGCCAACCTGCACGGCCAGCGCATCAACAAGGAACTCGAGCTCGAGTACGCGCGCACGTTCTCTGCGCGCGACGAAGCGACGCTGCAGCAGCTCAGGTCGCAGATCGCCGTCGTCGATGACAAATTGCGCGATCTTGAGCAGCCGAGTCCCGAGCGCGATGAGCAGCCGCAGAAGCAGGGCCGCCGCGGGAAGCAGAGCGGAAGCGTCTTCCCAGCGGCCCTTGCCGTGCCGAAGCTTCGCGCGGAGTTCGAGACCCTGGTCCGCGACCGCAAGGTGTCAGAGGCGACGCTGGTGTTCGCGCTCGAGCGCCTCGAGGGCGCCAAGGCCAACGAGGCGCGCGACGTCTCGACGTTCCAGGTGCTCGATCCCCCGACGGTGCCGACGAAGAAGACGCGGCCGCAGGGACTCTTCGTCCTCATGCAGAGCATCCTCCTGGGACTCGCGGCATCCGTGGGCTGGCAGTGGTGGAGGGCTGGAGGCCTCGCTCAAGTGTTCAGGACGACCGCCGGGTCATCGCCGCGCTCCAGCGCGGCGGACGGGGGCGAGAAATCCCGTTAGCATTTGAAGGTTGGGGATACGAGTTCCTAACCGGCGTGTCGCGTGCTCCGCCGAACTCGGGGCCAAAGTCGTCGCGACTAATGAATGAGTGCAGCGAACGTGCGGCCGATGATCTTCAGGTCGGTCCAGAGCGAACGCTCGGCGAGGTACCGCCGGTACAGCGCGATCTTGGCCGGAAGCACCACCTGCGAATACTGCGCTTCGGGGTCAGCACTGGCCGCGAGGAGGCGCTCCTCGTCGCGGTATTCGACGGCGGCGGGATCCGTGATCCCAGGAGGAACTTTCAAGATCTCTTCGTAGTCGCGAGAGAACATCGACACGTAGCGCGCAACCTCTGGGCGCGGACCGACCAGGCTCATATCGCCCGAAAGCACGTTGAAGAGTTGCGGGAGCTCGTCGATCTTGGTTCTACGCAGGACGCGACCGACGCGAGTGATTCGCGGATCCCCAGCCGCAGTGACCTCCGCGCCGCGCGACCCGTGTGTCATGGACCTGAACTTGAGGACTCCGAACTTGCGGCCGTTGCGCCCCACCCGTTCATGACGAAAGAGCACGGGGCCAGGAGAGTCGAGACGGACGGCGATGGCGACGGCAACGAGCAGCGGTGAAAGCAAGAAGACGCCGGTCGCCGAGAAGGCGACGTCCATCGCGCGCTTCGTGCGGGCATACGACGAAGACGAAGAGTGCTCCATGATGATCCTAGCGACGCCTGCTGTTGGTTATCGCGGCCGAGCGGCAGCCGGCCTCGCCAGCACGTCCGCGAGCCTTTCAAGCATGCCGGAAAACACTCCTCGCATACCACATCGCATCGACGACGACCTCGCGTCGTCCGGTTCAAAGCGGAGCGAGCGAGCCGCACGCTCGTGGCGGGGAGGGAGCGACGCACCGGCGACCGATCTCCCGGGGGATGAGGTGGCGTCGCTCGGCTGCTCGACTCCTGTGGAGCGAATCTTCGCCACGGGTATCATGCCGTCGACGTACGAGACGTCCGCCGGGGTACCCTACGAAACAGCTCGTCGGTGGTCACAGGGCTCCCGAGCTACTCACGGCGGTCGCTCGCTAGAGCGCGGGGCGGCGAAGCCTCTCACTGAACTTGGCGAGTCCTAGGATCGCACTTCCATGCTGGACACCCCCTCGCTGCTGCTCCTGTCGATCGCGCTGTATGTGACCGTCGCGGGTGCTGCGGCGGTCTACGTTCATCGAGTGAGACGCGCGGGGGTGTTCGAGCCGATCTCGGTGTTCCTGCTCTTCTTCTCGGTCTTCGTGCTGCCGTTGCCGATTCGCGCATACGTGACGTCCGCGATCGAGGGCAACATCAGCGAGCATCTGCCCTCGCTCGTCCCGTTCCTGCCGCCGGCCGTGGTGCTTGCGACGGCCGGGCTGGTGCTCTTCGTGGCCGGATACTATTCGCCGGCGGCGCGACGAGTCGCGACCCTCATCCCGCATCCGGATCCACGCCCAGATGACCAGCCGGTCCTGGCGTTCCTCCTGCTGTTCGCCTTCTCATCCCTTCTCATACAGGCGCTGGTGTCCCAGCTCGGAGGGATCATCCCGTTCTTGCTGCTCGGATACGGTTCGAGCGCAGAGACGTTTGGCAGGGGATACCTCGCCGTCGGGTTCCCTTGGATGTTCGTCGCGAGCTTGTTCCTCCTGTACAAATATTCGCTCGCCAGGGAGCTGCGTTACCTCCTCGTCTTCAGCGCGGTAGCGGTCGTCAACGCGGGAATGATGCTGCTGACGGGCAACCGCAGCCTCATCCTCTACATGACGATCGCGGTCCTGGCGATGGTCGACCACTCGATTCGCCCGCTCAGGCTTCGGGTGTTGATCCCACTCGGCGCAGTCGCCTTCCTGCTGCTGAACGCGGTGGGATATTTCAGGGGATCGGATTACGAGAGCGTGAGCGACTACGTGGCGAAAGCCTCGGAGTTCGCGAGCGGACTGCGTGATCCAGGGGAAAAGAAGGACACGTTCTTCTACACGCTGACGACCGGGGAGTTCGTCGTTCCGTTCGAGACATTGCCCCAGATGATACGCAGCGTTGGAAGTGACCTGCGGCCCTGGTACGGCGCGAGCTACCTGCGGACGCCGCTCTATTACATCCCGAGCGCGTTGTACCCCGAGCGCCCGCTCCCTCTGACGAACTGGTACATGAACCAGTTCTATGGTGGGGGTTATGGACTGAACGAAGGGCGCGCGTTCTTCTTCATGTCCGAGGGATACCTGAACTTTGGAATCATCGGCGCGCTGGCGATCGCGCTCGCGTGGGGTATCGGGTTCGGCGCGCTGTGGCACTACGGCAAGAACTCTGGAAACAATCCAGGGTCCGCGATGCTGTACGCGCTGACCGTCGCGTTCATGTTTCGCGCAATCGCCGGTGATTTCAGCTCCATTCTGGTGGGTCTTCCCGTGCAGAACCTGTCCGCCTCAGTTCTCGGCCTCGTGGTCGCCACTCGCGCTCGTGGATGGAAATGGGTGACGGCGTGACGGCAGCGTCGAGCAGGACGCGATCCGTGGTCTCGACGGCGCGCCCCCTCTCCAGGCCGATGACGCTCGGCTACGTCACGGCCTCCTTTCCGTTTGGGATCGGTGAGACGTTTCTGATCCCCGAGATCCGCGGCCTCGCATCGCGCGGGATCCAGGTACGCATATGGCCGCTCTACCCCCGCGGAGACCGCCGATCGGATTGGAATGCGCCGGATCGTGTCAGCATCATCAGCGCTCCGCTCCTCAGCGTGCGCATGCTCGCGGCGAGCGCCTGGGCCCTGCTCCGGCATCCTCTCCGCGCTTCAAGGCTGACCTGGCGTATCATGCGTGGGCCCGTGCGACTCGTGGCCAGGAACCTCGCGGTACTGCCCAAGGGCCTGTGGCTTGCAAACGAGCTCGAGCGTAGCGCGTGCGATCACCTGCACGTCCACTGGGGCGGCACGACCGCTACGGCGGGCATGATCGCTGCGGAGGTGGCGGGCATTCCCTGGTCGTTGACGTGCCATCGCTGGGACATATACGAGAACAATCTTCTTCGTAAGAAAGTAGGATCGGCGATCTTCACGCGCTTCATCTCCGAGAGGGGCCGTGCCGATGCCGTCGCGCGGGGAGTGGATGCACGGCGCACGATGGTCTCCCCCCTGGGATCGGAGCTGCCGGAGAGCGCGGAGAGCCCCACCTGGCCCGGAAACGGCGAGTTCAGGCTGCTGTGCCCGGCCCTTCTTCTGCCGGTGAAGGGGCACCGGTTTCTCCTCGACGCCGTCGCTCGCTTGGTGCGAGCGGGGCTCGATATCCGGCTGTTGCTTGCAGGGGAAGGTCCTCTGCGTAGCGAGCTGGAGCAGGAGGTCGCGCGCTTAGCCCTGGGTGAGCGCGTGGCGTTTCTCGGTCAGATCGCCCATTCCGCCGTTCTCAGGATGTACTCGGAGCGCCGAGTCCACGCGGTCGTGCTGCCAAGCGTCGACTTGGGTGGAGGCGAGCACGAGGGCGTGCCGGTCTCTCTCATGGAAGCGATGGGGTTCGGCATCCCGGTCGTTTCGACCAAGACTGGCTCCATCCCGGAGCTCTTGCCCGACCGGCTCGGACTGACGGTCCCGGACAAGAACGGGCCGGCGCTCGCGTCCTTACTCGAGCGGCTGATCCGGGACTCGCGATTCTATGGCCAAGCGGCGATCGCGTGTCGCGAACGCGTGCGCGAACGTTGGGACATCGATGCGTGTGTCGAGCGGCTGGTCCAGTCGATGGACCCAGCGCGCCCGGAGCGGTGAGAGACGCGCGGCGGCGCTGCCCATCAGGAGGCGGCGACGGCGTTGAGGAAACGTCGCGAAAGTACGTCGTACGTGTGGTGCGCCAAAACGTAGTCGCGCCCACGCCGACCCATCTCTGCGCGCGTGGCGGGGCTCTCGCTGGCGAGCTGCCGTACGGCGGCCGCGATCGCGCTCGGATCCTCGGGCTCGACGGAGAGACCGCATCCGGCCTCCGCGACGAGGTCGTTCGCAGCCTCTACCGCGTGGATGACCGGCCGTCCGGACATCATGTAGTCCATCAGCTTGTTCGGACTGATGCCGAAGCGATAGAGCGGATTGCGGCGCCAACCGATGTATAGGCCGTCCATCCTCGAGAGGAGCGAAGGGATGGAGTACTTTGGTACCGGGTCCAGGAAGAAGACATTCTGCAGATCCAGGTCCGCCACCGCCCGCTGCAGCCCGGCCTTCTCCGGTCCCTGTCCGACAAGTACGAATCCGAGCGGCTCGTTTCTCAGTAGCGCGGCCGCTTCGACCAGCGCGCCGAGGGCGTTTGCGAGCCCGTGCGCACCTGCATACGCGAGGAGAAAAGGGAACCGTTCCCGCGCCCGCGAGATCGCTTCGTCTGCCGCGGCCGGAAGCGGCTGCGGGCCAGCCTCCCACTCCGAGACGTCGACGCCGTTGGGTACATACACGAACTTGCCAGGGGCGAGCCCGTGCTCGCGCATGTGCTGTTCCGCGTTCGGGAGCATCGAGACGACCTTGTCCGCGCGCTTGTAAGCGAAGTTCTCCGCGAGCTGCATGGTCGCAATGAAGGGATGCCACGCCGGCATGTTGCCGAGCTCCATCGGCGAAAGAGGCCACAGATCGTGAATCTCCTCCACGAGACGTGCTCCGTGGCGCCGCGCGAGTGCGTATGCAGGGAGCGCGTCGAGGGGATAGGTGGACGAGGCGATGACCACGTCCGGCACGAACCCTTCGGTGATCCGCGCCGAACGCAAGAAGAGCTGCGAAACGAAGCCCATCATGTTCGCCACGCGGCCGAGCCCGTTCCCCTGGTAGGGCCTCCCGGGTAACCAGCAGTACTCGACGCCTTCGATGCTTTCCATCGTGACGCCGTCCGCCGCATCCGGCTGTCGAGAGCGCAGATGCGAGAACGAGCTCGCGACGATGCGCGTGCGGTGTCCGAGCTTCTGCCAGGCTCTCGCCATGTAGTACGGGCGGTACTCCATCCCGAGAATCGGCGAGCCCGCATAGTGATTGATGAGGAGAAGGTTCATCGTCCTGTCCAGGTTCTACAGGGACCCGACCGAGCTCGTCGGACGTTTGTCGCCAGCAGGGAGTACAGCTCGAAGCACGGGGCGGAAGGATGACCAAGCACCGGCGTGAGCGCGGAGGATATCACGGTACGTTAACGGTAAGTGCCAGCGGCTGAACAGCAAGCTTCAGCCCGAACAGGATCACCGCCGCGGATGCGATCTCGGCGATGGACCAGGCGGCCGCCACGGCGACGAGGACATCGCCGGTCGTGCGAGAGAGCAATAGCCCTCCGAGGACGAGTGCAACCACTCGTATCGCGGCTGCGGCCGTGTTGACCCCCGGGCGGCCTCGCGCGTGGAGCGCTGGCGCGATCACCCGGACATGGCACAGGAGCGGCAACGTGAGCAGCATCATCTGAACGGGAAGAACGGCGGTCGCGTACTCAGCGCCGAATATGAGCGGGACGATCGGTATGGCTGCGAGTGCCAGCGTTACGCCCACTGCGGCGCCGATCCCGAGGAGCGCCAGGGTGCGGGCGTGCAGTCTTCGCATGAGCGCATCATCGTGCACGGAGGTCCACCGGGCGAACAGGAGTGGAGCTACCATGCTGATCGGTACGCTGAGCCCCTGTACCAGAAACACTCCGACGTTCAGAAAGCCGACCTCGGTGTTACCGCCCCCTTCCAGCCGGACGAGCCCGTAGCTGACCAGGGGATGGATGGCGATGAGGGTCGCCTGCAGGAACGCGTGCACTCCGTTCGATAGCAACGATGACCACGGCAGGTCGCCATAGTGCCCATTCCGATCGCGGGTCACCGGTCGCATCATCAGGGCCGTGACGATGATCGTGACGACGCTCGAACCCAGAAGCGACCGCTCGAATGCATTCGATCCCGCGAACATCGCAAGGAGCACGCATGCGAGTAGCGCGACCGCGGGTACAATCGTGAACACGGCGAACGGGATGCCTGGATCGTGCGTGAGGTACACACCGCGCCACAGGCCGTGGAGGACGAGGAGAGCGGCCGTGAGCGTCAGCAGGAGGACGGCGTCGAGGCGTTCCGCTCCCGAGCCGAGATAGCCGAGACGACGCGCCACCAGCACTCCGCCCAGCGCGACGGGAAGGAACCCGAGCGAGTAGAGCAGGCTCCATCGTGCCAGGACCGCCGCTGACGCGCCGAGCCTGTTGATGACGTAGATGAAGCTCTGCGGGAACCCGAAGCAGCCGAGGGCCACGGTGAGGTCCACGACAGCCTTGAGCTGGGCGAACTGACCCTGGTCAGCAGGACCGCCGAGCCGGGCGATGACGAACACGGTGAAGAAGGCGCTCGCCGGTCCGATCGCCTGGACGACGAGGTTCGACGCGACGGCCCTGCGGAAGCTCACGGCACCTCACCGACTACGCGCGCGCGGGATCGCGGGCGAAAAACGCCGTCACCGCTCTCGCGACCCGTTCCTGAACGGCGACAGGTATCCGCGGCCACATCGGCAACGACAACACCTCGCCGCTCGCCGCATCGGCTTGCGGGAACTCTCCGAACCCCTCGTAGACCGGCAGTCGATGCGCCGCCTTCGGGTAGTACACCATCGTGTCTACGCCGGCATCGGCGAGCGCCTGCTTGAGCGCACCGCGGCGCCCGTCGAGCACGCGGATCGTGAACTGGTGATAGACGTGGTGCACGCCGGGACGTTCCGAGGGGAGCACGATGCCAGGCACTCCGGCGAGCAGCTCGCGATACCGGGTCGCCGCCTCACGCCGACCCGCATTCCACGCCTCGACGTGTGGCAGCTTCGCCCGGAGGAACGCCGCCTGGAGCGCATCGAGCCGCGAGTTGTAGCCGATCTGCTCGTTCTCGTACTTCTTCCGGGATCCGTGCGCGCGCAGCATGCGGGCGGCGTCCGCGACTGCCGCGTCGTTCGTCGCGACGAGCCCGCCGTCGCCCAGGCAGCCGAGGTTCTTCGAGGGGAAGAACGAGTACGCCCCTGCATCGCCGAAGGTCCCGAGCTTCCGACCGTTCAGCGACCCACCGAAAGCCTGCGCGACGTCCTCCACGATTCGGAGTCCCTTCGCACGGGCGAGCGACTGCAGCGCCTCGAGATCCGCGGCATGGCCGAAGAGGTGGACGGGAAGAATGGCCTTCGTGCGGGGCGTGATCGCGCGCGCGACGAGCTCGGGCCGGAGGTTGAAGGTCTCGGGATCGACGTCGACGAAGACCGGCGTCGCCCCGACCACGCTGACGGACTCTGGCGTGGCGAAGAACGTGAACGGTGAAGTCACGACCTCGTCGCCTGGCCCGATGCCGAGGGCCCGGAGCGCGATGACGAGCGCGTCGGTCCCCGAGTTCACGCCGATCGCGTACCGAACGCCCAGGTACTCGGCGACCTCGCGCTCGAACGCATCGACCTCGGGCCCGAGGATGAAGTGGCCCGAGGCCATGACGCGACGGAACGCCGCCTCGAGCGCAGGGCCGACCTCGTCCAGCTCCGGTGCGAGGTCGAGAACGGGGATCCTGGAATGCTCAGCCACGCGCGCTCTCACTTCTTGAAGGTGTCGTACGCCACCTTGCCCACCGCCAGCTCGGGCGGGAGCGGTGCTTCCTCGTCGACATCCAGGCAGCGCACCACGCCTGGCTCGACCTCCCTGTAGCGGAGCCCGCTCTCCGGGCAGCGCATGATGCCCTCGCCGTCAGGTTTGGGAAGCCGATGCCCGTGCCGGCTCATCCACCCCGCAAAGCGGCCGGGCACCCCGACCACGAGCGCGTAGTCGGGCACGTCCTTCGCGACCACCGCGCCGGCCGCGACGAAGGCGTAACGGCCGATCGTGACCCCGCAGACGACGGTGGCGTTCGCGCCGATGGAGGCGCCGCGGCGAAGGAGCGTCTTCTCGTAGAGCGCGCGGCGCACCACCTGGGAGCGCGGGTTCGTCACGTTCGTGAGCACGCAGGACGGGCCGAGGAAGACGTCGTCCTCGATGACGGTGCCCTCGTAGATGGAGACGTTGTTCTGGACCTTGACGTTGTTGCCGATGGTCGTGCCGCCGGCGATCGAGCAGTTCTGACCGAAGCTGCAGCGTTCGCCGATCACCGCGCCCGAGAGCACGTGGCAGAAGTGCCAGAGCTTCGTGCCCTTGCCGACCTGAGCTCCATCATCGACGTACGAAGACTCGTGAACGAAATAGTCCATGGGCTCCTCAAGACGCTCGGGTGACGAACGGATGCATCAGCTGGGGAGAGGTCCGCACGGCTGGGGCGACGCGGATGTCGTGCGCGAGGGTCACAGATGGACGGGCGGCCTCGAGTCCGAAGCCGCGCCCCGCCAGGATCTCCCGGTACACGGCCGTGTGGAGCTCGGTGAACCCGTCCGAGAACTCGATCTCCTGACCGTCCACCGTCAGCGAGCGGAAGGTGGTCTTCCCCTGGTCGCGCGCGGCCTGGGGCACGTCGCTTTTCGCGAGCGAGAGGAACCAGCGCACTACCGCGCGCTCCAGGCGCAGCATGCCTGCCGCGCGCGTGGCCTCGGACACGTGGACCTGCATCTCCTGCACGCTCCCGAAGATCCAGGAGAGCATGTCGAAGAAGTGGATCCCGATGTTGGTCGCGATCCCGCCGGACTTCTCGACGTCGCCTTTCCAGGACACGCCGTACCAGCGCCCGCGCGAGGTGATGTACGTGAGGTCGATGTCGTGGATCTTGCCGGGTGGCTCCGCGGCGATGCGCTCCTTCAGCGCCACGATGGTCGGGTGCAGCCGCAGCTGCAGGATGTTGAACACCCGCCGCCCCGTCTCTGCCTCCAGCTCTTGCAGCGCGTCGAGGTTCCACGGGTTCAGCACGAGCGGCTTCTCGCAGATCGCGTCGGCTCCGACGCGCAGGGCGAAGCGCATGTGCGCGTCGTGCAGGTAGTTCGGCGTGCAGATCGAGACGTAGTGGATGCGCTCGTCGTCGCCGCGGCGCCGCAGCTTCTCGACGTGACGATCGAACCGCTCGAACTCCCGGAAGTACGCGACGTCGTCGAAGTAGCGGTCGAGGATGCCGACTGCGTCGTGCGGGTCCAGTGCCGCCACGAGGCGGTTGCCAGTATCCTTGATCGCCTGCAGGTGGCGCGGCGCGATGTACCCGCCGACGCCCGTCATCGCAAAGTTCTTCATGATGCCCCCTGGCGCGGTGGAGGGCCCTGCGCCACCGCCCCTTCGCGACGGACGTACACCCGATCGGCCGTCACCCGCCGCGTGGCGCGCACCCCGCGGGTGCGCCGCCGTCAGTTCATGCCTTCACGAGCCTCCGCGGCCCACCGCCGCCTCGCAGCGAGGCGACGACGTTGCGCGTGTCGACGACGAGCGGCACGTTTTCGTAGATCTCGGGGCGCTTGAACTCGTCGTGCGCCGTCGAGAGAACGACGACGTCGTAGGTCGCGAGCGTCTTCGGCGTGCACGGCACCGAGCGCATCGCGAGGTCGTGCTTCCGTGTCGGGTGCGAGACCGGAAAGTAGGGATCGCAGTAGTCCACCTGCGCCCCCCCGTGCTGGAAGAGCTCGATGAGCTCGTACGACGGGGACTCCCGATCGTCGTCGATGTTCGCCTTGTAGGACAGACCGAGCACGAGGACGCGCGAGCCGCGCAGCGCCTTCCCGTCGTCGTTCAGCGCGCGGACGGTCTTCTCGACGACATAGCCCGGCATGCGGGTGTTCACCTCACCCGCGAGCTCGATGAACCGCGCCCAGGAGCCGAACTCGGCAGCCTTCCAGGAGAGGTAGAAGGGGTCGAGCGGGATGCAGTGCCCGCCGAGCCCGGGGCCGGGATAGAACGGCATGAACCCGAACGGCTTGGTCTTCGCGGCCTCGATGACCTCCCAGACGTCGATGTCCATCCGGTCGAAGATGACCTTTAGCTCGTTCACGAGCGCGATGTTGACCGAGCGGAAGATGTTCTCGAGGAGCTTCCCCGACTCTGCGACGCGGGAGCTCGAGACGGGGACCACGGTGTCGAGCGCGGCGCGGTAGAGCTGGACCGCCGCCTCCGTCGAAGGGGCGTTGACGCCCCCGACCACCTTCGGGATGGAGCGCGTCGAGAACCGCTCGTTGCCGGGGTCTTCGCGCTCAGGGGAGAACGCGAGCAAGAAGTCCTTCGGGCACTCGAGCCCGCTCGACTCGAGGATGGGCTTCACCTCCTCGTCGGTGGTTCCCGGGTACGTGGTGGACTCGAGGACGACGAGCTGTCCAGGCCGCAGCCGCTTCGCGATCTCCCGAGCGGTCGAGTGGATGAAGGAGTTGTCGGGCTCCCGGTGCTTGCCGAGCGGAGTGGGGACGCAGATCAAGACCGCGTCGCATTCGGCGAGCCGATCGAAGTCGTCGGTCGCCACGTACCGCCCGCTCTCGACGGCCGCGGCGACGCGTTCCGGGCCGATGTGGCGAATGTAGGACTCGCCCCTGGAGAGCGTGGCGACCTTCTTCGCGTCGATGTCGAAGCCCGTGACGTGAAAGCCGGCGCTGCAGAAGACGAGGCCGAGGGGCAACCCCACGTAGCCCTGCCCGATGATGCCGATCCGCGCGGAGCGATTCTGGATGCCGTCGAAGAGTTTCTGCATGTCCATACCGGAGGAGGTGGGACTCTACGCGTAAACCGGCGGACGGAAAAGCCCCGCGCTGGCGCCGCAACGGAGTCGGAATGGGAGCGGTGGGACGGTCGTCCGATCACCGAGATGCTGCGGGTCGCGCCGCTGACGAGGAAAGCGCGTAAGCGCCAGGCGGCGAGGCGGAGTCGCGTGCGCACGCGCAGTGGCGACACAGGTCCAGCGGGGCACTCCAACTTCTCGTACCTTCCACGTCCGAGGGCCATTCATGAGACCGCACCATCCGTGGTAAACAGGGAGCGATGCGCGCCGCCAACTTCCTGCCGTTCGCGTTACCCGACATCTCGGAGGCGGAGGTCGAGTCCGTCGTCGAGACCCTCCGCTCCGGCTGGATCACGACCGGCCCGAAGACGAAGGAATTCGAGCGCCGGTTCGGCGCCGCGACGGGCGCGCCGCACGCCGTGATGGTGAACTCCTGTACGGCTGCGCTTCACCTCGCCCTCGAGGCGGTCGGCGTGAAGGCCGGCGACGAGGTGATCGTCCCCACCTTGACGTTCGCGGCCACCGCCGAAGTGGTCAGGTACCTCGGCGCGACCCCCGTGCTCGTGGACGTGCGCGG
The DNA here is from genome assembly GCF_022690805.1 of Anaeromyxobacter sp. SG66. Taxonomy (NCBI): domain Bacteria; kingdom Pseudomonadati; phylum Myxococcota; class Myxococcia; order Myxococcales; family Anaeromyxobacteraceae; genus Anaeromyxobacter; species Anaeromyxobacter sp. SG66. The sequence continues at coordinate 46,148 of NZ_JALCZC010000010.1, read as the reverse complement.
GTCCGACCACAACGTGGACCCCGCCGCCATCGAGCGGGCGATCACGCCGCGCACGCGGGCGATCATGCCCGTGCACTTCGCGGGCGTGCCCGCGGACATGGACGAAATCGTCGCGCTGGCGAGGCCGCGCGGCATCTTCGTGATCGACGACGCCGCCCACTGCTTCCCGGGTCGCTATCGCGGGCGAAAGGTCGGGACTCTCGCCGACATCTCCTGCTTCTCGTTCTATGCGACGAAGACGATCACGACGGGTGAAGGCGGCGCGGCGGTGACCGCCAACGCGGAGTGGGCGGACCGGATGCGGTTCATGTCGCTCCACGGGATCTCGCGGGACGCGTGGAAGCGGTACTCGGCCGAGGGCAGCTGGTACTACGAGATCATCGCGCCGGGCTACAAGTACAACCTGACCGACATCGCGTCGGCGATCGGCCTGGGCCAGCTGGAGCGGGCCGACGAGATGCTCGAGCGGCGCCGCGAGATCGCGGTGACCTACGACCGCGCCTTCATCGACCATCGGGCCTTCGAGCTGATGTCGTGGTCGACGGATCGTGACCACACGCACCATTTGTACGTCCTGAAGCTTCGCCCAGGAGCGCTCGGAATCGACCGGGATCGCTTCATCGTGGAGCTCAAGGAGCGCGGGATTGGCGCCTCGGTACACTTCATCCCGCTCCACGTCCATCCGTACTATCGAGACACTTACGGTTACGCGCCCGAGCAGCTCCCCGTGGCGCTCGACGTCTACCGCCGAAGCGTCTCGCTGCCCATATACTCCAAGATGACGGACGGCGACGTCGCACGCGTCGTGGAGGCGGTCACCGACATCGCCAGCAAGCACCGGCGCTCCGGGGGAAGGCACCGGTTCGAGGCGGCCTGACGGCGAGGCTGCGGCCGCGTCCTGTGCTCGGGCGACGCGGCTGCCACTATGCGTGACCGAGCTTCTTCTGGTACACATTCCGCCGTGACTGACCGGGGGGTCGCACTTAGGGTCGCTGCACGTCGTGTGGCCGTCATCGGCGCCCACATGGCGTTGTGGACGTCGGCGCTCCTCATCGCGCTAAACCTTCGGTTCGACTTCAGGATCCCCGCGGATCAGGCCATCGACCTCGCGGTCTGGCTCCCAGTGCTTCTCGCCGCCCGCGTCGCGAGCTTCCACGCGCTCGGGCTCTTCCGTGGCCTGTGGCGATACACGGGCGCGCCGGATCTCGTCGCACTCGTACAGGCGACGACGGTCGGGACCCTGCTCTTCTCGGTCTTCCTGTTCGCCGGGTTCGAGGGGTTCCCCCGTTCGGTCCCGGCGATCGAGTGGTTGACCGCGATCACGCTCGTCGGAGGTCTGCGGTTCGCGACGCGGGCGCTGAGACGGCGTCTCCACACCGCAGGCCAGGAGCGGCGGCAGCGCGTTCTCGTCATCGGCGCCGGCGATGCCGGCGAGACGTTGCTCCGCGAGATCCACGCGCGTCAGGAGCGCTGGGACGCGGTGGGTGTCCTCGACGACAGCCCGCACAAGCGGGGGGCGCAGATCCACGGCGTGCGCGTGGTCGGCACGATCGAGGATCTCCCCACGGTCGCCGCCGACTTTGCGGTGGACGAGGTGCTCATCGCGGTGCCCTCGGCGACCGGCGCGCAAATGCGGCGCATGGTCGCGGCCTGCAAGGCCGCCGGCGTCCGTTTCCGGACGATCCCGGGGATCGGTGATCTCATCGACGGCCGCGTCACGGTGAGCCAGCTCCGCGAGGTCGCCATCGAGGACCTCCTCGGCCGCGATCCCGTCCAGCTCGACATGGCTGCCATCTCCGAGGTCATGGCGGGCCGGGTGGTGATGGTCTCGGGCGCGGGAGGTTCCATCGGATCGGAGCTTTGCCGCCAGGTCTGTCGGTTCGGGCCCGAGCGCCTCGTGCTGGTCGAGCACGGCGAGAACAACCTCTTCCAGATCCACCGGGAGCTCCAGGAGCGCTTTCCCGACCTCTCGCTCGTGGCGTGCATCGCGGACGTCGGCGACGAGGTCCGGATGCACAAGGTGTTCGCGGAGCACCGGCCGGACGTGGTGCTGCACGCGGCCGCGCACAAGCACGTGCCGATGATGGAGTGGAACCCAGGCGAGGCCGTGAAGAACAACGTCTTCGGGACGAAGACGCTCGCCGACCTCTCGGATCAGTACGGGGTCGATCGCTTCGTCATGATCTCCACGGACAAGGCGGTGAACCCGACCTCCGTGATGGGCGTCTCGAAGCGCGTGGCCGAGATCTACGTCCAGGGACTCTCGCAGCGATCGCGGACGCGGTTCGTGACCGTCCGGTTCGGGAACGTGCTCGGCTCCACCGGGAGCGTCATCCCGATCTTCAAGGAGCAGATCGCGGCCGGCGGCCCGGTGACCGTCACGCACCCGGAGATGCAGCGCTACTTCATGACCATCCCGGAGGCGAGCCAGCTCGTGCTCCAGGCCGGGTCCATGGGGGCAGGCGGCGAGATCTTCATCCTCGACATGGGCGAGCCCGTGAAGATCTCGGATCTCGCCCGCGATCTCATCTCCCTCTGCGGCTACGAGCCTGGGGTGGACATCGAGATCGAGTACACCGGCGTGCGCCCCGGCGAGAAGCTGTTCGAGGAGCTGTCGGTGCACTCCGAGAACGCCGCCAAGACGCGGCACCCCAAGATCTTCGTCGGCCGCTTCCGCCCGCACGCGTGGGAGCCGCTGTTGCGGCACGTTAGTGAGCTCGGGGCGCTCTCCGACGCCGCGCCCGACGACATTCGCCGCAAGTTCGCGGAGATCGTGCCGGAGTTCCGCCCAACGCTGCCGTGCGACACCCCGCTGCCGAGCGATCCCCGACCGGCAAACAATCGGCTGCAGCCGGGGGAGTCCCTTCCGCCGCTCGCGTGGGACCCGCCGCTCAAGGTCATCGCCACTCGCTGACGGTTCGCGAGTCGAGAGGCCTACCAGCTTCGGCTCGCGTTCGGAATTCGCGTAACACTCGCGGCGAGCTTGCCGAACCGCGAGCGGGGCTGGTGAGGGCGAGCGGAGTTTTCCCGCGTTATGACTCCCGCCCGATGCCCGCCCGCCCGCCCACCTCCGTCCTCCGCCGCCTGGGCGGCCTCCTGCGCGAGGAGCTGCCGGCGCTCTCGCTCGGCACCGTCCTGCTGGTCGCTGGTGCGGCGCTCTCGCTCGTGTACCCGCAGGGCATCCGGCTCATCGTGGACGGCGCCATCGCGGGGAAGGATCCGCGCGCGGTCACCCGGGCGGCGGGCGTGCTCGCGGTCATCGCCGTCGTCCAGGGTCTCGCGATAGCGGGGCGGCACCTCCTCTTCTCGCTCGCGGGCGAGCGTGGCGTGCGGCGCGTGCGCGAGCGGCTCTACAGGAGCCTCCTCGATCAGGAGATCGGCTTCTTCGACGCCTCCCGCACCGGCGAGCTCATCTCGCGCCTGGGCACCGACTCCGCCACCATCCAGAGCCTCGTCGCGGCGAACGTGTCGATGGTCTTCCGCCACGCCATCACCGCGCTCGGCGGCATCGGGCTCCTCTTCGTCACCTCCCCGCGACTCACCGTGGTGATGCTGCTCGTCGTGCCGCCCATCGCGGTCGGTTCGGTGTTCTACGGTCGCAAGGTCCGTGCGCTCGCGCGCCGCTACCAGGACGCGCTCGCCGACGCCTCCCACGTCGCGGAGGAGTCGCTCTCCGCGATGCGCACGGTGCGGGCCTTCAACGCCGAGCCCGCCGAGCGCGGCCGCTACGACGCCGCCATCGCCTCCTCCTACGACGCCGCACGACGCCGGGCGCGGGCGGGCTCGCTCTTCATGGGCGGGGCCTCGGCGGGCGTCTACCTCGCCATCGCCGCGGTGCTCGGCTACGGCGGCCAGCTCGTCGCGCGCGGTGACCTCACGCCTGGTGCCCTCACCGCGTTCCTCGTCTACACGCTCCTCATCGCCATGAGCCTCGGCGGCCTCGCCGACCTGTGGGCCGAGGCGATGAAGGGCATCGGCGCGGCGGAGCGGGTGTTCGCGCTCATGGATCGCGTGCCGGAGATGCCCGTCGCCGGCGGCCTCCAGCCGGCGCGCTGCGACGGGCGGATCGCGCTCGAGGGCGTGCGCTTCTCCTACCCGAGCCGCCCCGACGTCGAGGTGCTGGGCGGGATCGACCTCCACATCGCTCCGGGCGAGGTGGTCGCGCTCGTCGGCCCCTCCGGCTCAGGCAAGTCCACCGTCGCGGCGCTCCTCGGCCGGCTCTACGACCCGCTCGCCGGGCGGCTCACGCTCGACGGCCATGACCTACGCTCCCTCGACCCCACCTGGCTGCGGGCGCAGTTCGGCGTCGTCCCGCAGGAGCCCACGCTCTTCTCGGCCTCGGTGGAGGAGAACGTGCGCTACGGCCGGCCGGACGCGACGCACGAGGAGGTCGTGGCAGCCTGCCGCGCAGCCCACGCGGACGCCTTCGTGCGCGGGTTCCCGGAGGGCTACGCGACGCGGGTGGGCGAGCGCGGTCAGCAGCTCTCCGGCGGCCAGCGCCAGCGGCTCGCCATCGCTCGCGCCGTCCTCAAGGACCCGCGCATCCTCCTCCTGGACGAGGCGACGAGCGCCCTCGATGCGGAATCCGAGGCGCTCGTGAAGGACGCGCTCGCGCGTCTCATGACCGGCCGCACCACCGTGATCATCGCCCACCGGCTCTCGACGGTCGCGAGCGCCGATCGCGTGGTGGTGATCGAGGGTGGCTTGATTGTGGAGTCTGGCCCCCATCGCGAGCTCGTGGCGCGTGGCGGCCTGTACCAGCGGCTCGTCGAGCGTCAGCTGCGCGCTGGTTAGCGTCAGCTGCGCGCTGGTTAGCCTCGCGCGCACCATTTGGAGGTGGCACTCCGAACGGGCGGTGACATTGGCACGGCGGACATCGACCTTCGCGCAGGGGAGGCAGGCAGCCAAGCACGCTCGAGTCCCAGAGAGGCGAGTAAGCCACCACGGAACTCTCCTTCAGCGCACGCCATGCTCGACCGGGTTCTGATCGTGTGCGTCGGCAACATCTGCCGGAGCCCCATGGCGGAGGCCCTCCTGCGCGCGCGGTTCGCGGCGCGGGGGCGTGGCCGTGTGGAGTCGGCGGGGCTGGGCGCGCTCGAGGGACGGGGCGCCGACCCGATCGCGGTGGCCCTCCTGGCGGAGCGCGGGATCGACCTCACGCCCCACCGGGCGCGGCAGCTCACCCCCGAGATGCTTGCGGCGGCGGACCTCGTGCTCGTGATGGAGTCGGCCCACCAGCGGCAGATCGAGGCCATGGCGCCCTCTGCGCGCGGCCGCGTGCACCGCATCGGAAAGTTCGGAGGGTTCGACGTGCCGGATCCGTACCACCTGCCCCGTGCTTCCTTCGAGTCGGCCCTGGCGCTCATCGAGCGCGGCCTCGAGGACTTCGACCGCGCGTTCTGGAGGGTGCCTTGAACGCGCTCGCTCGCCCGACCGTCCTCGGCCTCGCCGCGCTCGCGCTGCTCGCCACGGGCTGCCGCTCGATCTCTCCCGGCCTCCAGTTCAAGCCGGACAAGCTCGAGGCGCGCGGCACCGCCGAGCAGCCCATCGCCATCGTCCCCATCTCGTCCAAGGTGCTCGTCGAGCAGGCCGAGGCGCGCGTCCGCGCCGCGAGCGCACGCCCGAAGGACCCGCTCGCCGACGAGGCCGCGAGCTGGCAGTACCGCATCGCGCCGTACGACGTGCTGTCCGTCATCGTGTGGGATCACCCGGAGCTCACCATCCCGGCCGGCGAGTTCCGTGCGGCGGAGACCTTCGGCAACGCGGTGCAGGCAGACGGGACGATGTTCTACCCGCACGTCGGGGTGATCGAGGTCGGCGGCAAGACCCTCCCCGAGGTCCGCGTCCTCATCGCCGAGCGGCTGCGCAAGTACATCGAGAACCCGCAGCTCGACGTGCGCATCGCCGCGTTTCGCGGGCAGCGCGTGGAGGTGACGGGCGAGGTGGTGCAGCCCACCACGCTGCCGATCAGCGACGTGCCGCTGCGCGTGCAGGACGCCATCGCCGCCTGCCGCGGGCTCGCCCCCGGCGCCTGGACGCGGGGCGTCGCGCTCACCCGCGAAGGCCGAACCTACCGGCTCGACCTGCAGGCCTTCTACGACGAGGGCGATCGCTCGCAGAACTGGCTCCTCAAGGACGGCGACGTGCTGCACGTGCCCTCGCGCGAGGAGAACAAGGTCTTCGTGCTCGGCGAGGTGATGCGCCAGTCGTCGAAGCTCATGGCGCGCGGCAGGATGACGCTCGCCGAGGCGATCGGCGACTCCGAGGGCTTCTCGGCGGTGTCCTCGAACCCGGGCGAGGTGTACGTCTTTCGGGGCCGCTACGACGCGCCGCGCGTGTACCGTCTGAACGCCTCGAGCGCCGACGCCATGCTGCTCGCCACCCAGTTCCAGCTCGAGCCGCTCGACGTCGTCTACGTGGCGCCGTACGGCCTCACCAACTGGAACCGCGTGGTGACGCAGATCCTCCCGACCATCCAGGGCATCTGGCAGAGCGTCGATCTCGCCAACCGCGGCCAGAACGTGCTCCAGGGGAACTGACGCGAAGAGCGTCGCTACGCAAAAGCGCTCGATTTCGAGTCGCGCCCGCGCCGTGCCGATTGGAGCTCGTACGCGGTCGTCATGACGCTCGAGCCAGGTGGCTCAAGGCCCGACCCCCCCCCTACGGCCAGGCATTCACGGTGAGGAAGAGGGCCTCGCCCTTCTTCTCGCCGGTGACCTGGTGCACGATGCGCTGGCCCTTCTGCACGGTCAGGCGGGACTGGGTGTTCCGCGAGGTGAGCGCCACCTCGAACGTCACCGTGTCGCCGTGCCGCTCCTGCAGCGTGAGCGCGGCGGTCTCGCCGCCCGGCAGCTCGACGAACTGCGTCCGGCCGCGGTCGAGCTCCATCCGGTGCTCGCTCACCTGATCCCAGCGGACGTAGGCGAGCGGCGAGAGCTGGCGGCGCAGGTCCTCGAGGCGGGGATCGACCTTGGCCGGTCCCTGCCGCGAGCCCTTGATGACGCGAACCCTGACCGGCACTTCGGCGTGGGCGGCCGTGGGCAGGGCGGCGCCGATCGCGAGGAGGGCGCCGAGGGTCGCGGCGAAGAGCGTGCGGGTCACCGGGTCTCCTGAAGCTTCGCAGGCCCGCTCGTGAGCCTGTCGAAGCACGAGCGGCGGCATCGAGTCACGAGTGCTCCCCGTCGTCGAGCAGCACCACCGGGCCGTCCGACGTCTGCAGCACCATCGTCACCTCGCCCTCGGTCGAGAGCTCGAGGGAGGCCACCTGGCCGAGCTGGCCGCCTTCGAGGCGAACGTACACGACGAGCGCGACCGCCGCCAGAACCGGCACGAGCGAGGCGAGCGCCGCCCGCGGGTGCGCCCGGAACCACCCGAGGAAGCCACGCCGGCCGCGCGCGGGCGCGAGCCCCGGCGCGGCGCCCACCCGCGCCATCACCTGGTCCACGAACGGCGCGAAGTCCCGGGCGTTCGCGCGGGCGAGGAGCGACTCGCCCACGAGGCCGTCGAGCGCGGCCAGCTCCGCCGCGGTGGCGCTGCAGCCGGCGCAGCCCTGGAGGTGGAGGTCGAGCGCGCGCCGCTCCTCGTCCGTGAGCTCTCCCGGGCGCGCGCCGAGCATCGGGGCGTAGCGGACGCAGTCCTTCATGGCGCCGACTCCTCGTCGTCCCCTGCGCTGCGCTCCGCGTAGCCGCGCAGCGCGGTCTGCATCTTCTTCCGCGCATGGAAGAGCCGGCTCATCACCGTGCCCTTGTGGATCCCCAGCCGCTCGGCGAGCTCCTCGTAGGAGAGCCCCTCCACCTCGCGCAGCACGAGGATGGTCCGGTGCTTCTCGGGCAGGGTCGCGAGGGCGTCCTGGATCTTCTCCGCCATCTCGCGGCGGAGCACGTTCTCGGCGGGATCGTCCCCGAGCGTCGTCGCGAGGATGCCCTCGCCGCCGCCGGTCAGGTCGCTCTCGCGCACCTCGTCCACGTCCTCCTTCTGCGAGACGCGCTCGCGCCGGACGGCGTCGATGGACAGGTGCGTCGCGATGCGGAAGAGCCAGGTCGAGAACGAGGACTTGCCCTCGAACGCGCCCAGGTGCCCGTGGACCCGCACGAACGCCTCCTGGGCGACGTCCCAGGCGAGGTCCGAGTCTTTCACGATGCCGAGCGCCACGGCGTAGACCTTCCTCTGGTAGCGGACGACGAGCGCGCGAAAGGCGGCGGGATCGCCTGCCTGGGCCTTCGAGACCAGCGCGAGGTCGTCAGCTTCCATCGGTCGGACGGCTGCTCCGGGGTGTAAATTCAAGCGGAGGGCGAAAACTAGCACACCCTGGACGGCGCGCTCCCAGAGAGGTGCGCCGCACACCTGCCCCGTGCGTAACACCGCGGGGGCACCCCGGACCTCCCCGCGTTATCCTCCCTGAACCCGCCGGGCCGAGGGCGGGGGCTTCTCTACGAAAGGGCCGATGACCGTCGCGTACGGTGACATCGCGCGCGTCCTCGACGGGGCGCGGCGCCGACAGCTCCGCGTCGTCCTGCTCGCCGCGCTCGGCTTCGGGCTCGCGGCCGGGCTCGCCGTGCTGCTCGCGGGGGCGGTGGCGCTCTACCTCGGCGCCCGCATCGGCGTGCGATCCCTGACGCTCGCCGCGGCGGCCACGGTGATCGTCGCCGCCGCCGCGCTCGCGATCCGCGCGCTCCTCCGCACCGCCTGGAGCGCCGAGGCCGCCGCCCGCACCGTCGCGCGCGACGCGCCGGCGCTCCGCTCCGACCTCCTGTCCTCGGTCGAGCTCGCGCGCGAGCGCGAGGCCATCCAGGCGAGCGGGCGTTACTCGGTCGCGCTCGTGGACGCCCACCTCGCGCGGACCGCGGAGGCGGCGCAGGAGGTGGACCTCGCGCGCGCCGTGCCGGATCTCTGGGCGCGGCGGGGAGGGCTCACGCTCGTCCTGGCGCTCGCCGCCCACGCGGCCGCCTTCCTCCTCGGCGGCAGCCCCCTCGCGCACGCCTACGGCCGCGTGCTGCTCGGCGATCCGCCCGGCACGCCCGCCCCCGCCGCCGACCCGATCACGGGCGATATCCAGCTCACCTTCAAGTACCCCGCGTACATGAAGCGCGAGCCGCGCACGCTCTCCGGCACCGGGGGCGAGATCCGCGCGCCGAAGGGTACCGAGGTCACGCTCGAGACGCGCGCCGACCGCGACGTGAAGCAGGCCGAGCTCGTCATCGCGTTCGACCTCGACCCCGCCGCTCGGGGCCCTGCCGAGGGTGCGCAGCGGGCCGGCGTCAGCGCCGGTGAGGAGGGGCAACCCCGAGGTGGCGCGAAAGAGCCCGCTCGCGGCGAGCCAGGCGAGCCACGAGCGGAGCCGGGGGCAGCGCCGGTGAAGCGCTTCGCCCTGTCCGTCGGCGGCAAGCGCGACCTGCGCGGCCGGCTGCTCGTGACCGACGGCGGAAGCTATCGCTTCCGCTACCTCGACGGGAAGGCGGTCGTCGCCGAGGGGCCGCCCATCCCGATCGTCGTGGAGCCGGACGCGTTCCCGGAGGTGCGCATCACCGCGCCGGAGCGCGAGCTGGAGGTGGACGCGAACGCGCGCGTGGCGATCGAGTGGCAGGCCGAGGACGACGTGGGGCTCTCCGAGGCCGCGCTCGTCCTGAAGCGCGCGGGCGGCGCGGAGGAGCGGCGGGTGCTGCGCCGGCAGCAGGGGCTGCGCCGCGACGGCGGCGTGTACGAGCTCGACCTCGTCGCGGAGAAGCTCGGCGAGGGGGAGCGGCTCGACTACTGGCTCGAGGCGCTCGACACGGACACGGTCTCCGGCCCGAAGAAGACCCGCACCGAGACGCACACGCTCAAGATCTACTCCGAGGCCGAGCACCGCCGGCAGGTGCTCGAGAACGCGCGCGCCGTGTTCGAGGAGCTCGTGGGGGTCCTGGGCGACCGGCTGGAGACGCTCGCGGCCGGGCCGGTGACGACCGCGGAGCGGCTCGCGCCGGTGCAGGCGCTCGACGTCCGCACGCGCCAACTGCACGAGCGGATGAGCGACGCGGCGCGCGAGATCCGCCGCGACCGCGCCGGCCCGCGGGAGGTCGCCGACGCGCTCACGAACGTCGCGGGCGCGATCCGCTCCGCCGCGGGGCGCGTCGCCGGCCCGCGCGGCTCGGTCGCGCAGGCGATCCGCGTGCGCATCCGCCCCGACGCCTCGCTCCTCCGCGGCATGGCCGCGCTCGACGGGCTGCTCGATCAGGAGCTGGAGAAGGGCGCCCTCTACCTCGAGCAGCTCCTCGACAAGCGCCGCGCCGAGGACCTCGTCCGGCTCGCGAAGGATCTCGCGAGCCGCCGCCGCGAGCTCGCCTCGCTCATGGAGAAGTACCGCGCCTCGCCGAGCGAGGCGGCGAAGAAGGAGCTGCTCGCCGAGATCGGCCGGATGAAGGAGCGCGTGAAGGACCTGCTCGCGCAGATGGCCGAGCTCTCGAAGGGCTTCAACGACGAGCACATGAACGCCGAGGCGCTCGCCGAGCTCGCGCGCTCGAAGGACCTCGTGGGCGGGCTCGACGAGGTGGAGAAGCTGCTCGCGAAGGGCGACGTCGAGGCCGCGATGAAGGCGCTCGACGCGATGGCCTCCTCCATGGACCAGATGCTCGCCGGGCTCCAGCGCACCGCGGGGCGGCCGGACGAGAAGGCCCAGGCGCTCATGAAGGAGATGCTCGCCTTCAAGGAGCAGCTCGAGAAGGTGAAGGCCGAGCAGGAGGCCACCGCCGGCGAGACGGACCAGGTCCGCGCGGAGTACCGCAAGAAGCTGCAGGAGCGGGTGAAGGCCTCCGAGCAGGAGGTGAAGCGCCTCGCGGAGCTGGCCGGCGAGGCGCGCAAGGACGTGGAGCGCGCGGCGCCGGGGATCTCCTACCGCTCGGAGATGGAGTACGAGCAGTCGCGCGAGGCGCTCTCCGATCTCGAGCGCGCGCTCGGCATGAAGGAGATGGGGGCCGCCTGGGAGACCGCGCAGCGCGCGGCCCCGTCGGTGGAGCGGCTCTCGCGCTACCTCGAGGAGGACGCCGAGCTGTCGCGGCAGCCGGCGCACGGCACGCCCCGCGAGTCCATCGCCGACGCGCACCGCGCGGTGGACGCGGCGGTGCCGAAGGCGCGGGAGATCCGTGACGCCCTCTCGAAGATGTTCCCCGACCCGCGCTCGGTCCTGCCGCCCGAGGTGCAGAAGCGGCTCGGCGAGCTCGCGAAGAAGCAGGGCGCGCTCGAGCAGAAGGCGCAGGGGCTCCAGCAGAAGCTCGGGGAGCTCATGCAGCAGGCGCCGATCTTCCCACAGGAGGCGCAGGCGCAGCTCGGCGAGTCGCGCGGCCACATGGGCGAGGCCGCCGCGGAGCTCGGCAACCGCAACCCGCAGCGCGGCCACGGTGAGCAGGCGCTCGCGCTCGACGCGCTCGCGCGCTTCCAGAAGGGGCTCGAGGAGGCCGCGAAGCGCCAGGGCCAGGGCGGCGGGGGCGGGATGGGCTTCCCGTTCCCGTTCGGCGGCGAGCAGGGCGGCGGCGAGGAGTCGGGCGACGGCCGCGAGGCGTCGCGGGAGAAGGTGAAGATCCCGGGCGCGGAGGCCTACAAGGTGCCCGAGGAGTTCCGCAAGGACCTGCTCGACGCGATGAGGCAGGGCGCCCCGGAGCGCTACAAGGGCGAGGTGCAGCGCTACTACGAGGAGCTCGTCAAGTGAGGGCCCTCGCGCTCGCTCTCCTCGCGGCGCTCGTCGCCGTCCCGGACCCCGCCTCCGCGGCGCCGCCCGCGAAGAACGTCACCCCCCACGCCTCGCCCGCGCGCCCCCCGCGCCCGAAGCTCGCGCTCCCGGAGCGGATCTCCGGCGCGCTGCGCACGCTCGCCGACGAGGACGTCGCGAGCGCCCGCGCCGTGATCGAGCCGCTCTTCGCGGCGAGCCCCGACGAGCCGGCGGTCCGCCTCGCCGCCGGGCTCCTGCGCTTCTACGAGCAGCGCTACGCGGAGGCGGTGCCGCTCGTCGAGTCCTCGGGGCTCGGCGATCCCGCCGGCTACCTCGCCCTCGCGAAGGCCGCGCTCGAGGTCACGAAGGACGACGCCCGCTTCGAGAGCGAGCACTTCGTCGTGGCGTACCCGAAGGGCAAGGACGAGGTGCTCGTGCCGTACCTCGTGGACGCGCTCGAGCGGCAGCGCGCAGCGCTCGCGAGAAGCCTCGCCTTCACGCCTGACGCGCGGCTGACGGTCGAGATCGTGAACGACGTGAAGGAGCTCGCCAAGGTCTCGACGCTCACCGAGCAGGAGATCCGCACCTCCGGCACGGTGGCGGTGTGCAAGTTCAACAAGCTGATGCTCCTCTCGCCCAAGGCGCTGCTCAAGGGCTACGACTGGCTCGACACCGCCGCGCACGAGTACACGCACCACGTCCTCACGCTGAAGTCGCGCAACCGCGCGCCCATCTGGCTGCAGGAGGGGCTCGCGAAGTGGTTCGAGGACGACTGGCGCGGGGGCGGCGAGCCGATCTCGCCCGTGTCGGCCGCGCTCGTGCGCGAGGCGGTGCAGAAGAACGAGCTCGTCTCCTTCGAGGAGATGCACCCCTCGCTCGCGAAGCTGCCCTCGCAGGAGCGCGCCGCGCTCGCCTACGCGCAGGTCGCCCTCGCCATCGAGTACCTCGTGCAGCAGCGGGGCCCGCCGGTGCTGCCGCGCATCCTCGACGCGCTCGCGCGAGGCGAGCCGACCGAGGCGGCGGTGTCGGAGGTCCTCGGCGTGCCGTTCCCGCGCTTCCTCGGCGAGTGGCGCCGCCACATGGGGAGCCGGGCGCTGCCGCGCGGCGGCGAGCACGCGCTCGCCAAGCTCCGCTTCAAGGACGACCCGAAGCAGGCGGGCCAGTGGGCCGAGTGGGCGGAGATCCCGGACGAGCGCGCGCGCGGCTTCGCGCGGCTGGGCGAGATCATGCGCACCCGCGGCAAGTGGACCGCCGCGCGCATCGAGTACGGCAAGGCCGTGCAGCGGGTGGGCGCCCGGGTGCCCATCCTCTCGAACCAGTACGCGCTCGCCGCGATGATGTCCGGCGCGGACGCCGATGCCGAGCGGGTGCTCCGCGAGGCGCTCGGCTGGAGCCCCGACTACGCCGCGCTCCACGTGCGGCTCGCCCGCATCCTGCTCGCCCGCAAGGACTTCGCGGGCGCGAAGGAGCACCTCCTCGTCGCGAACCGCCAGGACCCGTTCGACCCGGAGATCCACGCCGGCCTCTCCAAGGCGCTCGAGGCGAGCGGGGACCCGGGCGGCGCCTCGCGAGAAGCGGGCTTTGCGCGGATACTCGCGGACCACTAGCCGGCAGGGAACGGAACAGGCCATGTCCACCACCACGACCCTCGACACGAGCGCATCGCCCAACCCCGAGGCCGACCTCCAGGCCGTCCGCGAGCTGCACGAGGCGCGGCGGCTCCTCCTCACCGAGATCGAGAAGCGCATCGTCGGTCAGAAGGAGGTCGTGGACTCGCTCCTCGTCGCGCTCTTCGCGCGCGGGCACTGCCTGTTCGTCGGCGTCCCGGGGCTCGCCAAGACGCTCCTCATCTCCACCGTCGCCGACGTCCTCGACCTCTCCTTCAACCGCATCCAGTTCACGCCGGACCTCATGCCCTCCGACATCACGGGCACCGACGTGCTCGAGGAGGACCACACCACCGGGCGCCGCGCCTTCCGCTTCGTCGCCGGTCCGATCTTCGCGAACCTCCTGCTCGCCGACGAGATCAACCGCACGCCGCCGAAGACCCAGGCCGCGCTGCTCCAGGCGATGCAGGAGTACCGCGTGACGGCCGGCGGCGAGACCTACCCGCTCGACCTGCCGTTCCTGGTGTTCGCCACGCAGAACCCCATCGAGCAGGAGGGCACCTACCCGCTCCCCGAGGCGCAGCTCGACCGGTTCATGTTCTACGTGACGGTGAGCTACCCCACCGCGCAGGAGGAGCAGGAGATCGTCCGCTCCACCACCATCGCGTCGCGCCCCCCGCTCAAGCGCATCCTCTCGCCCCACAAGATCCGCGAGCTGCAGGACCTCGTCCTGCGCGTCCCCGCCGCCGACCACGTCATCAAGTACGCGGTGGATCTCGTGCGCGCGACGCGCCCCAAGGAGCCGGACGCGCCCGACTTCGTGAAGGAGAACGTCTCCTGGGGCGCCGGCCCGCGCGCGAGCCAGTACCTCGTGCTCGGCGCGAAGAGCCGCGCCATCCTCGACGGCCGCATGGCGGCGAGCGTGGAGGACGTGCGCGCGCTCGCGAGGAACGTCCTCGTGCACCGCGTGATCGCGAACTTCCGCGCCGAGAGCGAGGGCGTGACGAGCGCCGAGATCGTGGGCCGGCTGCTCGAGAAGGTGAAGGGCTAGCGGCGCGATGGCCGACGCGAAGCGCCCCCTCCTCGACCCCGCCGTCCTCGCGAAGCTCGGCACCCTGAAGCTCCGGGTGCGCGCGGTGACGGAGGGCGTGCTCTCCGGGCTCCACAAGTCGCCTCACCACGGCCAGTCGGTCGAGTTCGCCGAGCACAAGGAGTACGCGCCCGGCGACGAGATCCGCCACATCGACTGGAAGGCCTACGGGAAGTTCGACAAGTACTACGTGAAGCGCTTCGAGCAGGAGACGAACCTCCGCGCCTACCTCGTCGTGGACGCCTCCGGCTCGATGGGCTACCGCGGCGATCCCGACCGGCTCTCGAAGCTCGAGTACGCGAGCGCGCTCGCCGCGTCCCTCGGCTACCTGCTCGTACGCCAGCAGGACGCGGCCGGGCTCGTGCTCGTGCAGGGCCACGTCGCGGGCGCCATCCCGCCCCGGGCGTCGGCGAGCCACCTGACGCCGGTCGTCGAGGCGCTCGAGGCGGCGAGGCCGCAGGGCGTGACGCGGCTCGACGCGGCCGTGGACTGGATCATCGAGAACGCGCCGCGCCGCTCCTCGGTCGTGGTCTTCTCGGACCTCTTCGACCCGGACGAGCGCATCGTGAAGAAGCTCGCCCAGCTCGGCCGGCGCAAGCACGAGGTCACGATCTTCCACGTGCTCGATCCCGCCGAGCTCGAGTTCCCGTTCGACGATCCGACCCTGTTCCTCTCCATGGAGGACGCGCGCCAGGTGGAGGCGCACGGTCGCGACGTGCGGAAGGGTTACCTCGAGGTGCTCGGGCGCTGGCTCGAGGAGACGAAGCGGACCGCCGCCGAGGCCGACGTGGACTACGCGCTCTGCCGCACCGACCGCCCGCTCGACGAGGTGCTCGTCCCGTTCCTCGCCCGCCGCGAGCGCAGCGCCGCATGAGCGTCGGCTTCCTGAACCCCGCGCTCCTCTGGGGCCTCCTCGCCGCGGCCATCCCGCTCGCGATCCACCTCTTCTTCCGCCGCCGCCCGCGGCCGACGCCCTTCCCGGCGATCGACTTCATCCTCCGCGCCCGGCGCGAGACGCAGCGGCGCCTGCGCATCCGCAAGGTGCTGCTCTTCACCGCGCGCACCCTCCTGCTCGCCGCCGCGGCGCTCGCGATCGCACGGCCGCGCGCGGAGCGGCCGGGTGAGGCGGCCGCCGCGGTCGTAGAGGGGCCGAAGGCCACGGCCATCGTGCTCGACGCCTCCGGCTCCATGCGCTACCGGCTCGGCGGGCGGGCCCTGTTCGAGCGCGCCCGCGCCGACGCGCTCGGCGCCCTCGCCGCGCTCGGTCCCGACGAGCCCGCCACCGCGGTCGTGTGCGGCGCCGAGACGCCCGCCGCCGAGCCGCCGGGCTTCGACCGCGCCGCGGTGCGCCGGCTGCTTGAGCAGGCCGAGGCGTGGGCGGGCCACGCGGACCTCACCGCCTGCGTCGGCGCGGCGGTGCGCGCGCTCGCGAGCCCCGCCGCGCAGGCGCGTCTCGGCAAGCGCGTCGTCGTCGCGACCGACCTCGCCGCGAGCGCCTGGCGGCTCGACGTGCCTCCGCCGGTGATCGAGGGGCCGGAGGGGAAGATCCTCCCCGAGGTGACCGTCCAGGACGCCGCGCGCGGCGCGCCGCTCCCGAACCTGGCGGTGGTCGGTCTCGACGCCGAGCCGGATCCCGCCGCGGGCCCCCGCGGCTACCGCGTCACTGCGGCCGTGTCGAGCGCGGGCGGTGAGGCGCGGAAGGACGTTCCGCTCGGGCTCTCCGCCGGGGCCGGCCCCGGCGCGAAGACCGCGATCCGCGCGTTCGTGGATCTCCCCTCCGGCGGCACCGTGCGCAAGACGCTCTCCTATGCCTTCCCGCAGGGCGGCCCCGCCGTGCTGCAGGTGGCGCTCCCGGAGGACGCGCTCCCGATGGATGACGCCCGCGCGGTCGCGCTCGTCGTGCCGCGCGAGGTGAGGGCGCTCGTCGTGGACGGCGCGCCCTCGCCGGTGCGCTACCGGGACGAGGCCTACTTCGTGGAGTCCGCGCTCGCCTCGACCGCGTCGCCGGTGCGACCGAAGCTCGTGGACGCGGACGCGTTCCCGGGCGAGGACCTCTCCAGGTACGACGTCGTGCTCCTCCTCAACGTACGCAGCGTCGGGGCGAAGACCGCGGAGCTCGAGCGGTTCGTGGAGAACGGCGGCGGGCTCTTCCTCTCGCTCGGCGACGAGGTCGATCCCGAGGCATACGACCGCGAGCTCGGAAAGCTCCTGCCGATGCCGCTCCACGTCGTGAAGACCGCCGCCTCGCCCGCCGACGGCGCGGCGCGGGCCGCGCGCTTCGCGGACGTGGCCTGGGATCACCCCGCGCTGTCGATCTTCGTGGGCGAGGCGCGCGAGGGGCTCCTCGGCACGCGCACCTACCGCTACGTCCTCGCGAAGCCCGGCCCGAAAGGCGCCCCGGCGACGGTGCTCGCGAGCTTCGACGACGGCGCGCCGGCGCTCGTCGAGGCGCGGCGCGGCCGCGGCCGGGTGCTGCTCTTCACCTCGAGCGCCGACCGCGACTGGACCGACTGGCCGATCCGCACGAGCTTCCTCCCGGCGATGCAGCGCTTCGCCGGCTTCCTGGCGGGCGGGCTCGAGGAGCGGCGCGAGCCGGCGCTCGTGGTGGGCGCGCAGCGGACGATCCGGCTTGAGCCGGGCGAGCGGCTCGCCGGGCTCGTCGATCCGGGCGGGCGGGAGCGCGGGCCGGCGGAGCTCGAGCGGTTGGGGCTGCGCGAGGGAGAGCGCGGCGGGCTCGTCGTTACGCCGCGCGAGCCGGGCCTCTGGCAGGTGAAGGTGGCGGCGCAGGGCAAGGGCGAGCGGCTCGAGCCGCGCCTCGCGTTCGCCGTCTCGCCCGATCCGCGCGAGTCCGACACGCGGCGGCTCGAGCCGAAGGAGCTCACCGCCTACTTCGGCGGCGAGACGCACGCGAAGGTCGAGGGCGACGCGCAGGCGGCGGGGGCGGGCCGCACGATCCCCCTCTGGTCCGTCCTCCTCGTCCTCGCGCTCGCGGCCTTCTTCCTCGAGGGAGTGCTCATCAGCTGAAGCGAGCGTCGGGCCCGCGGCCCGATCGGCACGGCAGCGCCGCGGAGCGGGCACCTTGCCCGCCGCCCGGCCGTGGCTAGGATGGCGCGGTGATCTCCACGCTCGATCGCGACGTCGCCGGCCTCTTCTGCGTCGGCTTCCACGGCAAGACCCCGTCGCCCGAGGTGCTGGAGCTCGTCCGGCGCGGGGTGTACGGGGTCGTCCTCTTCGGCCGCAACGTGGACGGGGCCGAGCAGGTGGCGGAGCTCGTCCACGCGCTCAAGGCCGCCGCGGGCCGGCCGCTCCTCGTCTCGATCGACCAGGAGGGAGGCCGTGTCGCCCGCCTGCGCGAGCCGCAGGGCTTCACGGAGGTCCCGCCGATGCGCGCGCTGGGCGACGCGGGCGACGCGGCGCTCGCGCGCGAGGTGGGCGCGCTCCTCGGCCGGGAGCTGCGCGCCGTGGGCATCGACCAGGACTACGCGCCGGTCGTTGACGTGGACACGAACCCCGCGAACCCCGTCATCGGGGATCGCGCGTTCTCGCGCGATCCCGCCGCCGTCGCGCGGCTCGGCGTGGCGCTCGCGGAGGGGCTCCAGTCGGCCGGCGTCGCCGCCTGCGCGAAGCACTTCCCCGGCCACGGCGACACGAGCCAGGACTCGCACAAGGACCTGCCGCGCCTCCCGCACCCGCTCGCGCGGCTCGAGGAGGTGGAGCTGGCGCCGTTCCGGGCGCTCGCGCGCGCGGGCGTCGCCTCCGTGATGACCGCGCACGTCGTCTTCGAGGCGCTCGACCCGCGCCGGCCAGCAACGCTCTCGCCGGAGGTGATGCGGCTCCTGCGCGAGCGGGTCGGCTTCCAGGCCTGCGCGATCTCGGACGACCTCGAGATGAAGGCGGTCGCCGAGCACTTCCCGCTCGAGGAGGCGGCGCCGGGCGCGGTCGCGGCGGGGGTGGACGCCCTCCTCGTCTGCCACACCGCGGGCGTGCAGCACCGCGCGATCGATCTCGTCCGCGCCGCGGTCGAGGGGGGGCGCATCCCGCGCGCCCGGCTCGCCGAGGCGCGCGCGCGCGTCGAGCGGCTCCTCGCCTTCGCGGGCCCCGCGCCCGACCCGCGCGGCGTCCTCGCCCGGCTCCGCACCCGGGAGCACCTCGCCGTCGCCACGCGCATCCCGCGGCTCGCGACGGGGCACGACCCGACCCACGTCTGAACGGGATCCCCTCGCGGCGGTCTGCCGGCGATGAACGGCCGATCATGATTCGCGAACCGGCGAGCGAAGCGAGCCCGCCGGGGCGACGCCGCGGAAGCGGCGAAGCCGCTCGCGGCGGCGCACGGGACCCGGCTGTCGGGGTGGGGCATCGATCGGTACGCGCGCACGAGCGCGCGGAGCTTCGCTCGGCGGGGCGGGGGCGCAGCCCCCGTGGATCATCCCCGAGGGGGTCTGCGCGTCGCGGGCCGCCGCTGGCGCAGCGCAGCGCCGCGCGGCCGGTCGCGCCGGCCGGAGCGGGCCGCGATCGCGGGGGGCGCCGTCTTCACCGCGTCCTCGCGCAGCGCCTCGCGGCGCGGGCGGCGCCTCGGCAGCGGGGCCGCGTCGAGCCGCTCGAGCGCGTCGAGCATCGCCTGCCGCATCGCGCCCTGGTGGCGGAGGATGGCGCTCACGTGTCCGGCGGGCAACCAGCGCAGCTCGGCGCCCCAGTGCTCGGCGATGCGCCGCATTTCCGACGGCGGCACGAAGCCGTCGGAGGCGGTGCCGACCACGATGGCCGCCTCGGGATAGACGGGCGCCGGCAGGCAGGTCACCGAGAACTGCGCGGCCATGGCGAGCAGCGCCTCGCGCACGGACTCCTCGCTCTCGCCCTCGCCGGCGAGCTTCGGCCAGGAGGGCACGTGCCGGAGCACCCCCGCGCGCAGGACCGAGTCCGGCGAGCAGGCCGGCGCGACCGGCACCACCGCCACGGGGAACGACGCCGCGGCGCCCACCATCGCCGCGAGCTGGCCGCCCATGCTGTAGCCCGTCACGCCCACCCGCTCGGCGCCGACCGCGTCGCGCAGCCAGCGCAGGAGCGCGCGGCCCTCGAGGAAGGTCGCGGCCGCCATGAGGTGCATGTCGGCGACGGAGCGGACCGCGTGACGGAGCTGCGCCTCCGGACGGCGCGCGCCGTAGTACGCGTTCTCGAGCACCGCCGCGCCGACGCCGTGCGCGAGCAGCGGCTCGGCGAAGCGCAGCCGCATCCCGAAGCCCTGGTCGCCCGAGGCGGCGAGGTGCACGAACACGCCGCGCAGCTCGCCCTCGGGGAGGAGGAGCTTCACTCGCGCCGTGCGCGCGCAGGAAGGCAGCCGCTCCTCCGGGCTCTCGAACGTCCCGTCGCGGACGATCCCGCCGTGCGCGCGCCTGCTCGGTGAGAGCCGGACGTCGATGGGCCGCGTCCTGCGCCGGAGCAGCAGCTCCGGATCGGCGGACGCGCAGATCGCGCGATCACCCCAGCCATCCTCGAAGAAATGGTGCCCCCGGATCGCAACGCCGAAGATGAGATCCAAGAGATGCATGGTCGCGCTCCGCAAAAACGATAGTGCGGAATGCGCCGTCGCGCGCCCCCACGGGCGGCGGGGCGAGCGGTCGATCGCGGGAAGCTGTAATCGTGGGAGGCCCGCGCCGGGACGGACCAAGCGAGCGGGCGAGCGGCGTGGGGGTGGACCGCGGGAGCGAGCCCCGGGCCTCAGCTCCGGTCGAGGATCTTGAGCGCGAACATCCCGACGAGGAAGCCGTACACCGCGTGCTCGGGCCGCTGGGCGTGGTGGACGATCTCGGCGACCGTTCGCGTGCCGTCCACCCTGGGCAGCGTCTCCGCCTCCCAGCGCTCGAGCTCGACCTCGTGCAGCCCGTAGGCCGGCTGCGGGCTCGGGATGAGCCGGTCCTCCGGGCTGAGCAGGCGGAAGAGCCGCTCCGGCTTGTAGAGCTTCTTCACGCCGCGGACGATGAGGTTCGCCGGGTGGAGGTCGATCTTGATCGCCTCCTGGGCGGCCCGGTCGGTGAAGTGCATCCGGTACTCGCCCTCCTCCCAGCCGAACACGGAGTAGACGATCGCCTTCACCTGCTGGGCGAGGTAGTAGAGCTTCTCGGTGTCCTTGAGGAGCTTCATCTCCACCAGGATGTCGCCGGTGCGCCGGCCGGAGCGATCGGCGGCGGCCTGGCACTCCTCGAGCTGGGCGGTGGTGATCTTGCCCACGCGCACGAGGAACGGGCCGAAGCGGTCGGTGACGAGGTTCGAGATGGCGAAGCAGGGCCGCCCCTTCTCGAAGTAGATCGTCTTCTTGACCTTGCCCTTCTGCAGGGTCAGCTCGCCGGTCTGCTGCGCGAGGTGGAAGGCGGTGATGAGCTCGGGGACGTTGTCCTCGAGCCGTCCCTCGGTGCGGGACAGGTCGGGCCCCGGGCGGCTCGGAGGCGGGCGCGGCGGGGCGGGGCGGGGCGGCGGACGCGCGGGGCTCCCCACCGACGCGGCCGTCACCGTCTCGCCGCGGAGCACCGCCGAGACCTTGCCGTCCTCGGTGAGGACCACCTTGCCGGTGAGCTCCATCGGCTCGAGGGGCTCGTCCGCCTCGACCGCGACCTCCACGTCGAAGTCGTTCCCGTGGAGCGGCGGAGGCGCCGGGGTGCGCGTGGGCGCGGGCGTCGTCGCCGGCAGGAGCGCGCGCAGCGCCAGCACGAGCTTGTGCGCCTCGAACGGCTTCTCGAAGTACTCGGCCGCGCCGTGCTGGGTGCGCGCGTCCGTGGCGGCGCGGCCGCCCTTGAACACGCCCGTCATGAAGACGAACGGCACCCTCGCGTTCCGGAGCGCGTGGGCGACGTCGTAGCCCATCATGTCCGGCAAGAGGACGTCCACCACCGCGGCGGCGGGCTTCTCGGTCGCGACCTTGGAGATGGCGGTGTGGCCCTTGCCGACGGCGATGGGGGTCCACCCCTCGGCCTCCATCAGGCGGGCCAGCAGGGAGAGCAGCTCGGCGTTGTCGTCGACGAGGAGGATCTTCGGCCGCACGGTCCCGGCACGATACCGGTGGGGGCACATCGGATCAACGCGTGCGCCGGTGTGGCCGCGCGGCCTACCGGCCGCATCGCTCGCTCCGGAGGCGGGGCACGCGCCGCGCTCGCAGCGAAGGAGAGTCGGCCCCGGCGTCGATCCGACCGCCGGGGCCCGGGTCCCGCCCCGCCCTAGAAGACGACCTGCCCGAAGAGGACCGCCCGATCTCCGGTCCGCACCGCCTTCTGCGATTGATCGAGCTCGTAGTTGGCGATGAGCCGCGCCTTGATGGGGAGGAGGTC
Organism: Anaeromyxobacter sp. SG66; assembly: GCF_022690805.1. Classification (NCBI taxonomy): domain Bacteria; kingdom Pseudomonadati; phylum Myxococcota; class Myxococcia; order Myxococcales; family Anaeromyxobacteraceae; genus Anaeromyxobacter; species Anaeromyxobacter sp. SG66. Next base: position 24,455 of record NZ_JALCZC010000010.1, on the reverse strand, counting down.
CACGTAGGCGCCCACCGTGTAGCGCTCGTTGCGATCGCCGGCTGTCGTGCGGTTGCGGTCGAAGCGCTCCGCCCGGAAGACCGGGCCCACGTTCCACGGGCTCTTCCCGTACAGCCCCGCGTACCAGCCGCGCGCGAGCGCGTCCGAGCGCGCGCCCGTTGCGGCGGCGAAGACGTCGCGCTCCGACTGGATGAGCTCGGCCGCCGCGAAGAGATACGGGGTGTCGAGCGTCGCGTCCGCGCCGTAGGTCAGGAAGTAGAACGAGGTGTCGTCCACCGCGGCGCCGGCGCCGTCGAAGCGGCCGTTCGCGCCGAGGCCGGCGAGCTGACGCCCGTAGCCGTACGACCCACCCGCGCGCACCGTCGTCCTGCCGGCCGCGAGCGAGAGCCCGGCTCGGCCCCACACGTTCTTCTCGTCGAGATCGTCGCGCCGGCTGGGGCCCGCGCCGTTCACCACCGAGGCGGCGAGGTCCGCGCCGAGCCCGCCGGCGATGCTCCACCGCCCCACCACCCCGAGGCCGAGGTCGCGCGCGTCGGAGCTCGCGGTGAGGCTCGAGGTCGTGGTGGAGCGCGCGAGCGCCGCCACCACGTACGAGCTCGTCACCCACAGGAGCTTCGTGTCGCTCTCCGGCTGCTCGTAGCCGAAGGGCGTCTTCCACTGGCCGGCCCGCAGCTCGAGCCCCGGCAAGAGCGAGAAGCCCTGGAGCGCCGCGTAGGCGTCCTTCACCGAGGCGTCGGCGGCGTCGAAGAGGAAGGAGTAGGCGACGTGCGGCGTCACCTCGCCGCGCGCGCCGATGCGTGCGCGGCGAAGCTCCACGGTCGAGGTGTTCGCGCCGGGGGTGGGCGCGTCCAGGCGCGAGGCCTGGACGTTGAGCACGCCGTAGAACACGGGGGAGGTCTTCTCCTGCGCGCGGGCGGGCGGGGCGAGCAGGGTGGCGACGGCCGCGAGCGCGGCGAGCGAGAGGCGGAAGCTCATGGGTCTTCTCCGGGAGGTCTTTAGGGAACGCCGTTCACTGGCCGGGCGTGTAGATCTGGTCGAAGACGCCGCCGTCGGCGAAGTGCGCGGCCTGCGCCTTCTGCCAGCCGCCGAAGGCGTCGATGGTGACGAGCTCGAGCCTGGGGAAGCGGGCCGCGTGGCGCGCCGCGACCGCCGGATCGCGGGGCCGGTAGTAGTTCCTCGCGGCGAGCTCCTGGCCCTCGGGCGTGTAGAGGAACTCGAGGTACGCCTGCGCGAGCGCGCGGGTCCCGTGCCGGTCGGCGTTCCGCTCCACCACCGCGACCGGCGGCTCCGCGAGGATGCTCGAGCGCGGCACCACGATCTCGAACTTCCCCTTCCCGAGCTGCTCCACGGCGAGGAACGCCTCGTTCTCCCAGGCGAGGAGCACGTCGCCGAGCCCGCGCTCCACGAACGTGATGGTGGAGCCGCGGGCGCCCGAGTCGAGCACCGGCACGTTCCGGTACAGGGACCTCACGAACTCGCGCGCCTTCGCCTCGTCGCCGCCGCTCTTCTTCACCGCGTGCGCCCAGGCGGCGAGGTAGTTCCAGCGCGCGCCGCCCGAGGTCTTCGGGTTCGGGGTGATCACCTGGACGCCGGGCTTCACGAGGTCGTCCCAGTCGCGCAGGCCCTTGGGGTTCCCCTTGCGCACGAGGAAGACGATGGTCGAGGTGTACGGCGACGCGCGCTCCGGCAGGCGCTTCTGCCAGTCGACGGGGAGGAGCCCCCGCGCGGCGATCGCGTCCACGTCGTAGGCGAGGGCGAGGGTGACCACGTCGGCCTCGAGCCCGTCGATGACGGCGCGCGCCTGCTTGCCGGAGCCGCCGTGCGACTGCCGCACGCTGAGGTCCTGGCCGGTCTTTGCCTTCCACCTGGCGGCGAACGCCCTGTTGACCGCGTCGTACAGCTCGCGGGTCGGGTCGTACGAGACGTTGAGCAGCTTCGCCTCGCCCCCCGCCGATTCCGTGGCCCGTGCCGGCGCCGCGCCGAGCGCGACTGCTATGAGCGCGGCCGCGGCGGCGTTCCTCCACAGCTTCGATTCCCCTCTCGTCATGACACTCCCCTGGGTTGCGCGACGACCGAACGGCCGGACGTCCGTTATAACGGACATCCTAGATAACGGCGGGCCGTCCGGTCAAGCGGACGGTCCCGAGGGCGTGCGCCTGGCGGGCCTTTCAGCAGAGGAGTGGGGAATGCCGCAGGCTGCTAGTAGCGCTCTGCGAGGTAGGCCCAGCGGGCTGCGATCCACTCGCGCGCGTAGGCGACCTCATCCTCGTACGAGTGCCAGTCCGTGCGCCCAATGGCCTCGAAGTAGGCTCGCTGCTCGCTCCCCCAGCGCGCGTCGTCGCGCCACGCGGTCGCCGCGGTCTCTGCGACGAGGCGGTCGTACTCGGAGAGCACGGCGTCGCTGGGCACGCGCTCCCGGAGTGCGGTTCCCAGTCGCGCCCGCGTCAGGTCTCCGAAGGGAGGTGCGAGGAGGCGCTCGAAGAGGTGGTTCCTGTCGATGAACTCCGCCGAGCTCTGCGGGCTCGTTCGGAGCATCTGATAGTTCTGGCCGAGGCTTCCCGCGTGATCCCACACGGTCGCTCGCCAGGGGCCCGCCTGCGGATCGTGATACAGGAACGTGTTCTTGCCCACGCTATCGGTCGAGTAGGACAGCATCGCGAGCACCCACCAGTCGCGGAACTCGTCGACGCTTACCGTCTCGGGCAGCGCCGCGGCGAAGGTCGCATCGTCGGCCGTCGCGACGAGTTGCACGAAGGCGTCGAGATCGTCGAAGGCGCCGGGCTCCCCCTCGAGCGGCGTGCCCTCGTCCTTCTCGTACCCGTCGTGCCAGGTGACCTTCGGCTGGCCGTCCGGGCCGGTCTCGCGGAAGTTCGCGAACCAGGACATCGCGAAGTACAGGTTCCCGTCGCCGTCGAGGCCGTGCTCCTTGAGCACCTGGCCCGCGATCTTCTCGCTCATCATGTAGACGCCGCGGAACTCGCCGTTGAGGTACAGGACGGCACTCGCGGTGCGCACGTCGATGGGGTGGTCGGCGACGAGCGACCAAAGCCCGAGGGTGAGACGGTTTCGGATGAGCGTCTGATCGTCGAAGGTCGTGACGAGCAGGATCTTCTTGCGCGGTGGGAACCCGAGGACGGGGTCCGAGAATTGGGCTTCATCCGGAAATGAGAGCGTGAAGCTCTTCTTCGGGAAGTTCAGCGAGCTGGCGCCTCTATATTTCACCCCCAGCGAATAGGTGGTTCCGCGGTACGTGAGATTTGCAGGGACGTAGTCCAAGTCCGTGATCTCCGCGTCCACCCGCAGGTGGAACACGGGGAGCCCGTACTCCTCGGTGTATCGGGCCGGGTCCGGCGGGGTGTTCCCGGTCGCATCCCAGCGGTCCACGATCCCGACCCGGAGCTGCGCCCCGGCCTTGCCCGGCATGCGCACGGTGGCGAGATACACCCCCGCGTCGGCGAGCCCGGTCTGCCAGACGACCTCTCCGGCGCGCGGATCGAGCCGGGCCGCCGCGGGGAGCCCCTCCAGCACGAGGTCAGCCGGCAGAGCAGCGCCGTTCGCGCACCCCACGGAGAGCTGCAGCCGCTCCCCCTCCACGATCCAGGCGGGGCCCGCGAGCGTGATCTGGCACTCCGGCGGAGCCGGGGGCGGAGCGGGCATGGGTGGAACGACCGGATCGATCCCCGCTTCCGGCGCTTCCCGCGAGCACGCGAGGACGGCCGAGGCGACGGCGATCAGCACCAGCATGGGCGGGGTGGAACGCGGCGCTCGGGTCATCGCTCGTACAGCCTCCGAGCGGACAGGTAGTTGCTTGTGTGAGGGTGTGGACCTCCTCGCCCGGGCCGAGCCTCATCCGGACCGCCGTACTTTCTGAATCACGGCCCTCCCGATGCACCAAGCCGCCCGCGCGAGCAGCGTCGGTATCCCGCCCAGCCTCCCGAGGGGCGCGCCGGACGGGCGTCGCCTGGCCGACCCACCGCACGTAGGTTTCGCCGCGGAGGTCCCGATGCGGGCGAACGTGCTCCTGGCGGTGGTCGTTCTGTCGGCGTGCGGGAATCCAGGCGCGAAGGACGGCGTCGGGACCGGCAGCAGCCGCCTCTCGGACGCGGACGTGACCCGCCTCACCTGCGTGAGGGCTCCCGAGCTACCCGCCCCGGCTCCCACCGGCGGGTCGTGCGCCGGGATCACCGTCCCGGCGCTTCCCCCCGCGATCACCGCGAGCCTTCCCGCCTTCGGCGCGGGTGCGGTGTGCACGGCGGCCACCACCGATGGCACGGGCGCGGTCGCGGCGGGCCTGCTCTACGGGCCGACCTACGCCACGGGCGCATTCGCGGTCTGGAGGGCCGACGGCGCTCAGGCCTGGTACGCGGCGGACCCCGCGAAGCTCTTCGGGGGCGCCGAGGTGTTCGGCGGGCCGTCCGGCTTCCTCGCCTACCGCCACGCCTCGGGCGCGGCGACCTTCACCGCCGACGGACGGACGACGCCGGTCTCGGCGGATCCATGGCCGTCCGGCTTCACGCTCCTGCAGCAGCGTGCGGGCTATTCGGGGCCCTACGCGGTCGCGCCGGACGGCGCGGGCGGCGCGCTCGTCGTCTCCGCCGGGCCGGGGGACGCGGAGGGTGAGAACGGGATCTACGCGGCGCGCTTCGACGCCCCCGGCGCGCTGCGCGCGTTCTTCACGGTCGAGGTCTCGCGCCGCGAGGCGGACGCGCCGGTGCTCCGCTCCTCCGCCGCCCTCGCCGTCGGGGCCGATCCGGCCGGGCACATCCTCGTCCTCTGGTCGGGCGTCACGCCGTGCGCGCCGGGCGCGGTCGCCGCGCGCTGGTTCGATGCGGACGGCGCGCCGCTCGGGCCGCCGTTCGACGCGGGCGTCGCCGCGCCGGGGACGCTCGTCGCGCTCCTCGACGGGAGCCTCGCCCTGCAGGACGGCGCGGGCGCGTTCGTGCGGCGCTTCGAGGCGGGAAAGCTCGCCGGCGGCCCCGTCCCCGCGTGGCTCGCCGCGGCGGGCGGCGCCGCGCTGCACCGGGTGCTCGGGGGTCGCGCCTACGCGCTCGCGCGGAGCGCGCCCGACGGGAGCGGCGCCTGCGCGCAGACGCTCGAGATCGTCGCGCCGGACGGCGAGGTGTGCGGCACGCTCGCCCTCCCGGGCGCGGCCGCCTGCGAGCGCTTCCCCTGGCGCGCGCCGCCCGCGCCGTGGATCGGCCCGGACGGCACCCTCGTGCAGGAGGTGGCCGGCACGCTCGAGAGCGAGGCCGCGTGCACCTGGCGCTTCTGGCCCGCGGCGCTGCGCTGAACGTCAGCGCGCGGTGTCGTCTGGGAGCGGCGCCCCGCCGTCCGGCAGCGCACCGCGCGGGCGCAGGAAGAGCACCGCCAGCGTGAGCGCGGCCGCGGCGGCGACCACGCCGGCGATGGCGCGGGAGAGCGGGACCCCCGCGTCCTCGTGCAGTGCGGCCACGAGGGTCGGCGTGACCGCGGCGACGAGCGCGCCCACGTGGTAGGCGACGCCCATCGAGCGGGCGCGCACGTGCGGGGGGAAGAGCAGCGTGAAGAGCATGGGCGTCACGCCGGAGGTGCCCGCCCCGAGCACGCCGGCGAGGAGCGCACCCGCCCACAGGAGGCCGGGCGCGAGGCCGACGTGGAGCGGCAGCGCCGGCAGGAGCAGGACGAGCGGAATTGCGAGGGCGGGGACCACGCCGGCGCGGCTCGCGAGCCAGCCGCAGCCCACCGCGCCCACCATCATCCCCACGTTGAACAGCGTGACCAGCCCGGCGACGTCGCCGGGAGGCCGGCCGAGCTCGCCCTGCAGGAGCGCAGGCCACAGCCCGGTGAGGCCGTAGTAGACGGAGAAGCTCATCCCGAGGAGAGCGCTCGCCCAGGCGATCCGCAGGAGCACCCCCTCGCGCGCGAGCTCCGCGAGCGAGGTCCGCGGGCGCTCCCGCGCCGCGCGGCGCCACTCCGCGCTCTCCTGCACGAGGAGCCGGATCGGGATGACGAGCAGCGCGGGAAGCGCGGCCAGGAGGAACAGCGGGCGCCAGCCGAAGGCCGGCACCACCCACGCGTGTGCGACGCCCGCGAGGATGAAGCCAACCCCCCAGCTCCCCTGGAGCAGGCCCGACGCGATCCCGCGGCTCCGCACAGGCCAGCTCTCCATCGCGAGCGCGGCGCCGGCCGTCCACTCCGCGCCCATCCCGAACCCGAACAGCGTGCGGAAGACGAGCACCCAGCCGAACGACGGCGCGAAGGCGACCGCGCCGTCGCACAGCGCGAACCACGCGATCGAGATCATGAGCGGGAGCTTCCGCCCGACCCGGTCGGCGAGCGCGCCGGCCGCGAGCCCGCCCGCGAGCCGCACGAGCAGGGTGAGGGTGATGCTCCCCGCGGTCGCGACGTAGGTGACGCCGAACTCCTTCGCGATGTCGCGCATGGCGAGGAGGAAGATCGTGAAGTCGAAGCCGTCGAGCACCCAGCCGAGCCAGGCGGCGAGGAACGAGAGCCACTGCGGGCGGGTCGGCTCTCGCCACCAGGCGCCTCGGCCCGGAGGGCCCCTCCTGTGCGCTGGCTCCGGGAGGGCTGGCGCTGCGAGCCTGGGGTGCGTGGCCATGGGGCCAAGGCGCATAACCGGAGAGGCGGGCCGGCGTCAAACGCCTGCGTGCGCCGCCGCGTCGACGGAGCGTACGACGTCGCCGGTGGGGACGCGCCGCGGTGGGCGGGGACGGCGGGAGCGGCTGAACGACGTCAACGATGGGAGAACGCGCCGATGGAGCTGAGAGAGCTGAAGGTGATCGTCACCGGTGGTGCGCAGGGGATGGGCGCCCACTTCGTCCACCGGCTCGCCGAGGCGGGCGCGGTGGTCGCGGCGGGCGACGTGAACGAGGCGAAGCTCTCCGAGCTCCCCGCGGCCGTCCACCGCCGCCGCCTGGACGTCTCCGACGAGGAGGACGTGAAGGCGTTCGTGGCGTGGGCGGCGCAGGCGATGGGGGGCCTCAACGCGCTCGTGAACAACGCCGGAATCATCCGTGACGGGCTGCTCGTGAAGCGGGATCGCGCCACCGGCGAGATCACCACACTCCCGCGGGCGGACTGGGACGCCGTCATCGGCGTGAACCTCACCGGCGCGACGCTGATGGCGCGCGAGGTCGCCGCGACGCTGGCCAGGGCCGGCACGCGCCCGGGGGTCGTCGTGAACATGTCGTCCGTGGCGCGCCACGGGAACCGTGGCCAGTCGAACTACGTCGCGGCCAAGGCCGCCCTCGCGGCGAACACCGTCACCTGGGCGCGCGAGCTCGCGCCGTTCGGCATCCGTGTCGGCGCGATCGCGCCGGGCATGATCGAGACGCCGATGACGCAGGGCATGAACGCGAAGGCCCGCGACGCGCTCGTCGCGGCGATCCCGGTCGGCCGCATCGGCACGCCCGAGGACATCTGGAGGGCGCTCCGCTTCATCGTCGAGTGCGACTACTTCGACGGACGGTGCGTGGACGTGGACGGCGGCCTCGCCATGTGAACCGCCGGACCGACGCGCCCTCGCACCGCCAGCGGCCAGGCACTGGCCCGGTGGTCCGAACGCTCGAAAGGAGCCGGGAGCATGGGGTGCGCGCCCGGCCCCTCCGCCGCGCTAGCCTGCGTGGCACGGAGGGTCAAATGCGAAAGCGCCTCGCAGTAGCGCTCGTAGTGTTTCTCGCCGGTGGCTCGGCTCGCGCGATGCCGAACTTCTCGCGCCGAGAGGGCTTCGACTGCACCACGTGTCACACCACCATCCCGCGCCTGAACCGCTTCGGCTACGAGTACCGGAACTCGGGCTTCCGCACGCCGGACACCATCGGTGATCGGAAGCAGAAGGACCTGCCGGACTTCGGCACGATGTTCGCCGCCCGGCTGCAGACCGAGCCGAGCTTCGTGCGGACCCGCACGGGCGGGACCACCACCAACCGCGGCCAGATCTCGTACTTCGAGACCACGCTGTATCCGCTCGTCGGCTCGTTCGGCCGCTGGTGGTCGTCGGAGGGCGAGCTCTCCTTCGCGCCGGGCGAGGGGTTCGAGGTCGAGAACGCCTACGTGCGCGCGACGTTCGGGAGCGCGGCGAGCCGCTTCAACGCGCGGGTCGGCGTGTTCCACCCGTGGGAGGGCTACGGCGCGAGCGATCGGCCGATCACCATCAACCGCCCCCTGTTCCAGCGCGTGCCGGCGCGCTACGGCGCCGGGGCCGGGAACACCTTCTTCACGCTGTGGGGGTTCGATCAGGCGGGCATCGAGCTCGGCTACACGTTCGCGGGCTTCAACATCGCAGCGAGCGTGCTGAACGGCCTCGTCGTCCGGGAGGAGGAGGGACGGTTCATCGCCGATCCCTTCCAGGGCGGCGCGCTGTCTCGCGCGAACGACGATCCGAACTACAACTCGAAGGACTACCAGGTATTCGCGAACCAGTTCTTCGGCGACGCGGCGCTGAGCGCGCACTACTACCACGGCAAGCTCACCGTGCCGACGGGCACGGTGGCGGCGCCCGGCCCGGAGTTCACCGACAAGTTCGACCGCCTGACCGTGTACGGCACGCTGCCGCTGCCGCGGTTCGGGGGGGCTCGCGTGCCTCCGCTCTCGCTCCTCGGAGGCTACGTGGCGGGCTGGGACACGGGCTTCGCCGGAGGCGCGACGGGCGGCAAGTCGCGCTCGAACGGCGCGTTCGGGGAGGTGTTCGCCTCCGTGACGCCGATGGTGGGCGCGGCCGTGCGCTACGACTGGTTCGACCCCTCGAACAAGAGCTCGTCGAACGAGCAGCAGGCGGTGGTGGGCGCCGTCAACGTCGCGGCGCTCAACGGCGCCCAGGGCATCCTCGAGTACCGCCACCGCCTGAACGAAGGGGCCGCGACGAACACCAACACGGACGAGGTGCGGCTCCGCCTCATCTACATCTTCTAGCTAACGCGAGAACGGGGGCGGCGCGACGGCGCCGCCTCCGGCGCGCTCATCGCGCGAGCACCCCGTCCACGCCCGCGGTGGCGTGGAAGGCGACGTTCGGGACGCGCGCGCTCCCGTTCGCGATCGGGACGCCGACGTAGGCGCCGACGACGCGTCCGCCGACCGTGAGCCGGAGCCGATCGGTGCCGAGCGGCAGCCGCCCCTCGATCCCGGCGGCCAGCGCCGGCCCGGCGAGGTGCAACCCGAGGCCGAAGAGACCTCGCCCCTCGTCGAGCGCCTGCCCGCGGACGGTGCTCTCCGGGTGCGCGAGGACGAGGCCGCCGCCGAGGCGCGTCCAGACGCCACGAGCGACCTCGATCCCGTAGGACCCGACGAGCAGGTTGAAGCCGTGGGAGACGGAGAAGTCCTGCACCTCGGGCGGCGGGTTCTGCAGGTAGATCTTGTGGTGCAGGAACTCGAGCGAGATCTCGCGCCCGCCCTCGCGGCGGAAGCCGCCGATGCCGTAATAGATCGGGTTCTCGAACGGCCGCGTCGCCCAGCGGGCGCGCAGGTGCAGATCGGGCTCGCCGCGCTGACGGATCGTGAGCGGCGTCCGCAGGTTCAGCGGCCCGCCGACGAGGAGCTGCACGCCCCACTCCGCGCCGGCGGCAGGCTCCGCGGTCGCGAGGAGGGCGGCGGCGAGGAGGAGCTCTGCGCGCCCGGTCAAGGGTGCGCGGCGGCGGGCTCGCGCGCGAGGAGTGCCGCGAGCTCGGCGACCGCCCCGGTGCGCCGCGCGATGCGGGTCGGGTGGAAGCCGCAGCCGGCGAGGACGAGGTCTTTCACGGCGCCGGCCGGGGACCGGACGTGCGCGATGATCGCGGCCGGCTCCTCGGGGCCGGCCTCCGGCCCGGCCGCCTCGAGCTCCACCCACAGGGCCTGGCCGGGCGGCTGGGCCGAGAGCCAGGCCCGCATCCCCGCCGCGTACTCGGCGCGCTCCTGCGGCGGAAGGTAGTCGCGCATCACCGTCTGGTAGGCGAGCACGAGCGCGCCGCGCTCGGCGGCGGAGAGGACGTCGAGCCGCGCCGGCACCGCCGTGGCCGCCACTGGGGCGAGCACGGGCGCGTCCGGGCGTCGGAGCGCGAGCCGGTAGGCCCCGAGCGCCAGCTCGAGCCGGGCGAGCCGCTCGGCGTCGGTGGGCCAGATGCACGCGCGGATCCACTCCGCGTCCTCCGGCCTCGTCGCGTCGAGCGGCGCGGGATCGAGCCCGAGGCGCGTCACCGCGGCGACCCCCTTCGCGACCTCGAGCGGAGCGCCCGCCTCGTCCGTCCAGATCGCGGGCAGCGCGTCGGCGACGAGGTTCAGGCCCGCGCTCGCGCCGACGTCCACGAGCGCCAAGGGGCGCGCGCCGTTCGAGAGCCCCGCGAGCGCCGCGGGCCACAGCCACGCGACCGCCCGCGAGGTGTCGTTCGTCTGGAGGCTCCGCTCCGCGAGGGTGTCGAACAGCCGCTCGCGCGTGCCGTCGAGGGCGGCGCGCAGCGCGTCGACGGTGACCGCGGCGGCACTCGGCGCGGGCGCCGCGAAGGCGGCGAACAGCGGGTGGCCCTCGCCCTCCTTCATCGCATCGTGGCGCAGCGCGGCGAGGAGCAGGAGCGGCCGCTCCCAGTAGACGTGGAACGTGCGCCGCTCCCACGCGGCGGCCAGGAACCGGGCCGCAGGACCGGCGAGCGCCTCGGGCAACAGCTCGAGCGCCCGGACGTACGGAGCGCACCGCTTCACCGCGCTCCCGCGCACGCGCTCGAGCTCCTCGAACAGCCCGTCGATCCCGGTCCGTCGCGCGCCCATGCCGGCCTCCTCCGATCCCCATGCTGCGGACGGTCGGCCGATGTCGCCTCCCCGGTGGAGGGGCAGCACGGCGACAGCAGCCGCTCAGCCGGGCGGCGGTGCGTGCGCCCGGAGGGCGGCGAGGCGGCGGCGGCGCGGGCCCGCCGCGGCGAGGTGCAGGGCCGCCACGAGCGACCCGAGCGCGAGGCACAGGAGCCAGAGCGCTCGCGCGCCGAAGCGCGTCAGCACCTCGCCGCCGACGAGCGGCGAGAGCGTGAAGGCGACGCCCCACGCCATCGAGAACGCGCCCTGGTAGCGACCGCGCAGCGCGGCGGGCGCGAGATTCGCGACGAGCGCGTTCGCGGTCGGGAACCCCACCACCTCGCCCACCGTCCAGAAGAGGACGCCGGAACCATACACGAGGAGTGGACCCACCACCTGGCCGAGGGCCGTACCGACCGCGGCGTTCACCCCGAAGCCGAGGCCGAAGAGGAGCGCGGAGAGGGCGAGGAGGTTGGCGCCGTCCCGCCGCTGGAGCGCGGGCCCGAGGAGCGGCTGGAGCAGCACCACCCCGAACCCGTTCATCGCCATGAGCAGGGAGAAGCCCTTCGGCCCGATCCCGTGAGCCGCCATGTCGAGCGGCGCGGCGAGCTGGAACTGGAGGAACACCACGAGGCCGAGCAGGTGGAGCAAGAGGAACGTGACGAGCTGCCCGTCGCGGAAAGCGATGGAGAGGCCCGCGAGCGGCGAGTGCGCCTGCGCCCCCGCCGGCCGGGTCTCCGGGACGCGCAGGAAGACGAGGGCGGCGAAGGCGAGGCAGGTCGTGGCGTCGGCGAGGAAGAGCAGGAGGAAGCTCCGCTCGGCGACGAGGCCGGCGAAGGCGAGGCTGATGCTCCAGCCGAGGTTCACCGCCCAGTAGACGAGCCCGTACGCACGGGTGCGGTCCTCGGGCGGCACGAGGTCGGCGATCGCCGCGTTCATCGCCGGCCGGTAGAGCTCGCTCGTGGCCGCCGCGAGGAACGCGAACAGCCCGAGGAGCCAGGGCGCGCGCAAGAAGCCGATCGAGCCCACCGCGAGCGCCCCGAGGCCCAGCGAGAGGAGCATGGTCGCGCGCCGGCCGATCGCGTCCGCGAGCGTTCCGCCGAGGGGGCCGGCGACGAGCACGCCCACGCCGAAGAGCGAGACGATCCGCCCCGCCGCGCTCGGGGAGAGGCCGCGCTCGCGCACGAGGTACAGCGCCAGGAAGATCCCGACGAAGCTCGCGAGCCGGTTCACGAGCATGCCGGTGAAGAGCATCCAGAACGTCGCCGGGAGGCCGCCGAGCGCGTGGGAGAGCCTGTTCCGGAGGGAGGCCAAGGCGCGAGGTGTAGCAGAGGGAGGCCACACCGTCACCCCGCGTGCGGCCCGCAAAAGAGAACGGCCGCCCTCGCGGGCGGCCGTGACTTGCCGGGGGGTGTAGGGGGGCAACGCCCCCCTACGTAGACACCGTCGAAGTCTGAGACATCTGACGCGCGCGCGCAGCGCGCGCATCAGATGTCGAAGTAGAGGGCGAACTCCATCGGCGAGGGGCGCATCCGGACGGGGTTCACTTCCTTGTCGTACTTGTACTGGATCCAGGTCTCGATCACGTCCTCGGTGAAGACGTCGCCCTTGAGCAGGAACTTGTGATCGCGGCGGAGGCACTCGAGCGCCTCGTCGAGCGAGCCCGGCATCTTCGGGATGTCCTTCAGCTCCTCCGGCGACATGCCGTAGATGTCCTTGTCGAGGGGCTGGCCGGGGTTGATCTTGTTCTCGATGCCGTCGAGGCCGGCCATGAGCATGGCCGCGAACGCGAGGTAGCCGTTCGAGGACGGGTCGGGCGAGCGGAACTCGATGCGCTTCGCCTTGGGCGAGGGCGAGTACATCGGGATGCGGATCGAGGCGGAGCGGTTGCGCGCCGAGTAGGCGAGGTTCACCGGCGCCTCGAAGCCCGGGACGAGCCGCTTGTAGGAGTTCGTGCCGGGGTTGCAGAGCGCGGCGAGCGCCGGGCCGTGCTTCAGGATGCCGCCGATGTACCACATGGCGAGATCCGAGAGGCCCGCGTAGCCGTCGCCCGCGAAGAGCGGCTTGCCGCTCTTCCAGATCGACTGGTGCACGTGCATGCCCGAGCCGTTGTCGCCGTAGAGCGGCTTCGGCATGAACGTCACGGTCTTGCCGTGACGGCGGGCGACGTTCTTGATGATGTACTTGAACCACTGGAGGTTGTCGGCGCACTTCACGAGCGACTCGAAGCGGATGTCGATCTCCGCCTGGCCGGCCGTGGCGACCTCGTGGTGCTGGCGCTCCACGTGGATGCCGACGGACTCCATCACCCGGCACATCTCGGTGCGGAGGTCCTGCTGCGAGTCGGTCGGGGCGACCGGGAAGTAGCCCTCCTTGTAGCGGGGCTTGTAGCCGAGGTTGCCGCCGGCCTCTTCACGGCCCGTGTTCCACTGCCCCTCGCCCGAGTCGACCTTGTAGAAGGCGTGGTTCACGCCGTGGTCGTAGCGGACCTCGTCGAAGATGAAGAACTCCGGCTCCGGGCCGAAGAACGCGGTGTCGCCGATGCCGGTGGACCTCAGGTACTTCTCGGCCTTGATGGCGATGTTGCGCGGGTCGCGGGAGTAAGGCTCCTTCGTGATCGGGTCGACCACGTTGCAGATGAGCGAGAGCGTGGGCTCCGCCATGAACGGGTCGATCACCGCGGTCTCGGCGTCCGGCATGACGAGCATGTCGGAGGCGTGGATCGCCTGCCAGCCGCGGATCGAGGAGCCGTCGAACCCGAGGCCGGCCTCGAAGACCTCCTCGGACAGCTCGTAGAGCGGGATCGAGAAGTGCTGCCAGATGCCGACGAAGTCCATGAACTTCAGGTCGACGTAGGTGGCCTTTCTCTCCTTCGCGAGGTCGAGGGCCTGCTTCGGCGTCATCTTCGGCATCGGGTCTTCTCTCCGTGAGTCGGTGGGGGGAACGGGCGGGGGGATAGCACGCTGCATGCCACGCCCCGGATCGCGAAGGCAGCCCTGATCCAGGCGGGGCCCGCCTCCTCCTGCGTGCCCGCTGGGCAGCGTGCTGCCCGGATCTCGGGCAGCGGGCCGCAGTCTGCCCCGTTCCCGGGCGCCGTTCCACGAGGGCCCGGCGGGCGGGCGCCTTCCCCGGGGCCGCCCTCGGCGAGTCCGGGCAGGCGGGCGGACGGCTACTTCGCCTTCATCCCCAGCGCGCGCATGCGCTCGCGCAGGGTGTTCCGGTTCATGCCGAGGAGCTCCGCGGCGCGGAGCTGGTTGCCGTTCGTGCGCGCCAGCGCGGCGGCGAGGAGCGGCGCCTCGAGCGTGGCGAGGGCGGCGTGGTAGCGGCCGCCCTCCGGCGCGGGCGCGTCGAGGATCGTCTCCACGAGGCCGTTCAGGCCGCGCTCCTGGCCCGCCGCGACGGGCAAGAGGCCGGCGAGGTCCTTCGCGCCGAGGCGCGGACCGGCGAGCTTGAGGAGCGCGCGCTGGACGACGTTCTGCAGCTCGCGCACGTTGCCAGGCCAGGGGTGGCCCGCGAGGAGCGGCTCCGCGTCGCGCCCCAGCGCCACCGGGCGCCCCTTCAGCTGCTCGCCGTACTTCGCGACGAAGTGGCGGGCGAGGAGGATGACGTCGCCCTCGCGCTCGCGGAGCGGCGGGAGCCGGATCGGCACCACCGCGAGCCGGTAGTAGAGGTCGCGCCGGAAGCGGCCCTCCTCGACGGAGCGCGCGAGATCGGCGTTCGTGGCGGCGACGATCCGCACGTCCACCGCGAGGGGGCGGGTGCCGCCGACGCGATCCACCTCGCGCTCCTGCAGCACGCGCAGGAGCTTCGCCTGCAGCTCGATCGGCATCTCGCCGATCTCGTCGAGGAAGAGCGTGCCGCCGCTCGCGAGCTCGAACTTGCCGGGCCGACGCTCCACCGCGCCCGTGAAGGAGCCCTTCTCGTGGCCGTACAGCTCGCTCTCGATGAGGTCCTTCGGGATCGCGGCCATGTTGACCGTGATGAAGGGCCCGCGCGAGCGGGTCGAGTTCGCGTGGACGGCGCGGGCGACGAGCTCCTTGCCGGTGCCCGACTCGCCCATGAGCAGGACGGTCATCTCGGTGCGCGCGACGCGCCCGATCTCCTTGTAGACCTCGATCATCGCCGCCGAGCGGCCGATGAGGGTCTCCGGCAGCGCGATCTCGCTGTAGCGGCGCGGCTCCGCGTTCGCGTCGAGGTGGCGCTCGAGCCCGCCGGGCTCGGCCACCTCGTGGCCGTTCGCGCCCTCCGGCTCGGCCGCCGCGAGGTCGCGCACGAGCTTCTCGACGCGGGCGAGGTCGAAGGGCTTGCCGAGGTAGTCCGCGGCGCCGCGCTTCATGGCCTCGACCGCCGAGCGCATCGTGTCCTCGGCGGTCATCACCACGATGAAAGGGGAGTCGGAGCGCCCGCCGATCTCGCCGAGCAGCTTGAACCCATCGTCCCCGGGCAGCCGCACGTCGAGGAGCACGAGGCCGACGCCGTTGCGGCCGCCGCCGAGCGCGCGGAGCTTGTCGCGGGCCTCCTCGGCGCTGCCCGCCTCCTCGAACGGCACGCCCGCGCGCTCGCACGTGCGCGCGAGCACGAACCTCACGGAGGGTTCGTCGTCGACGATGAGGACCTTGCGCACCACGCCTCCGGTCAGGATCTGCCGCCTGGCTTAAGCAAGGACGGGGCCAGCGCGCCACGCGCCGGGCGGCCGCCGCCCCCTCGCGCGCCCTCAGACGTCGAGCGGCACGTAGACGTTCGCCTCGGCGCCTCCGGCGGCGCGGTTCTTCACCTCGATGCGGCCGCCGTGCGCCTCGACGATGCGGCGCGACACGGCGAGGCCGAGCCCGGTGCCGTGCGGCTTCGAGGTGGCGAACGGCGTGAAGAGCCGGGGTAGCATCGCCTCGGCGATGCCCGGGCCGTTGTCCTGGACGGAGATGCGCGCGAGCGGCCGGGTGCGCCCGCTCGCGGCGCGCAGCCGGAGCGAGGAGGCCGCGGTCTCGAGCACCACCTGGGCGCCCGCCCGGCCGGCCACCGCGTCGAGCGCGTTGCGGACGAGGTTCAGCATCACCTGCGTGAGCTTCTCGGCGTCGCCGTGCAGCTTGGGCAGCGACGGGTCGTAGCGCTCGACGAACGTGACCTTCTCGGCGCCCGGGATGCCGCGAGCGAGCACGAGGACGTCCCCCACCACGTCGTGGAGGTCGACCGGCCCGGTCTGCAGCGCCGCCGGGCGGGCGAGGTCGAGCAGCTCGCGCACGAGCCCGTCGACGCGCTTCGCCTCCCGCGCGATCACCGCCGCGTACTCGCGCGCCGGGCCCTCCGCCTCGCGGGCGAGGAGCTCGGCCGAGCCCTGCAGGCCGGCGAGGGGGTTGCGGATCTCGTGCGCGAGGCCGGCGGCGAGCGCCTCGAAGTCGAGCGCGCGCTCGGAGGCGCGCGGCACGCGCAGCACGATCACCGTCCCCACGCAGGCGGGGCCGTCGAGGAGCGGGCCCGCCTCGACCGACACCGCGATGCCCGGGTCCTGCGGGCTCGGGTAGTCGATCGACTGGCTCTCCTGCGAGATGCGCACGCGCTCGGAGAGGATCGCGAGCTGCGCGCCGCCGGGGAGCGCGCGCACCGGCAGGTCGACGGCGCGCTCGCGGCTGCGGCCGAAGAGCTCCTCCGCGGCGGGGTTGAGGTGCACCACCCCGCCGTCGGCGCCCACGATCACCACCGCGTCGGCGATCGAGTCCACCGCGGCGCGGGCGAGCGCCGCCGGCAGCGGGGGAGCCTTGCCGTTCCGGGACAAGCTCCCGCCTACAACGCCTCGTCGCCGCGCTCGCCGGTGCGGATGCGGATGACCTCTTCCACGGGCAGCACGAAGATCTTGCCGTCGCCGATGCGGCCGGTCTTGGCGGCGCGCTCGATGACCTCGACGACGCGGCCGACGAGCTGGTCGGAGACGACGACCTCGACCTTCACCTTCGGCAGGAAGTCCACGACGTACTCGGCGCCGCGGTACAGCTCCGTGTGCCCCTTCTGGCGGCCGAAGCCCTTCACCTCGGTGGCGGTCAGGCCGGCGACGCCCACCTCGGAAAGAGCCTGCTTCACCTCGTCCAGCTTGAACGGCTTGATGATCGCCTCGACCTTCTTCACGGCGCACCCCTGTGGGTAAGTGTCTGTTTTTCCACGCTACGCCCGGCCCTGGCCGCCGGTCAACGCGCCCGACGGAACTGCTCCCGCCTGCTCACCCTGCGGGCGTGCTGCCTGGAATTCGAGCAGGCTGCTGCACGAGAACCAGACAGCAATCTTCTCACCGGCTTCGCTTCCTCGCGCGTCCCACGCAGAGACGGCCGAGTGCAGAGCTTCGACCGTTCGAGCGAGGGCCACGGGAGCCTGGGCTGCAACCGTCAGGCCACGCCCCGCGGCGCTCCCGGCTACAATCCGCGCCCGATGTCCGGCCCTCTCCTCGCGCTGCTCGCCGTCGCCGCGCTCGCGGTCCTCACCGCCCTCCACTACGCGTTCTGGCAGTGGCGTCTCGCCGCACCGCCGGGCGAGGACGAGGTCGTCCCCGCGCGCACCGGCGACGGCTGGACGCTCGCGCTCGGCCGGCGCCGCCCGCGCGGCCCGGCGCGGCGCCCGCCGGTGCTGCTCGTCCACGGCATCGCCATGAACCGGCAGGCGCTCGACTTCGGCGTGGAGCGCTACTCGCTCTCCGCGTTCCTCTCCCGCGCCGGCTTCGACTGCTTCGCCCTCGACCTCCGCGGCCACGGCGGCTCGCGCCGGGGGCCGACCCGGCGCTGGGACCTCGACACCTACCTGCGCGAGGACGTGCCCGCCGCCCTGGACGCGATCCGCGACGCCACCGGCGAGGCGCAGGTCCTGTTCGTCGGCCACAGCCAGGGCGCGCTCCTCGGGATGGCCGCCTGCGCGCTCTACCCGGAGCGGGTCGCCGCGCTCGTGGCGCTCGCCGCGCCCGCGCACTTCGACGTCCAGGAGCGGCTCCGCGCGGTGGTGAAGCTCCGCCACCTGCCGCTCGGCGGGTTCCTGCGGCTCGGCTCGCGGCTCCTCGCGCCGTTCTCCGGCTACTGGCACCCCGCCGCGGCCGATCTCGCCATCAACATGCGGAACGTCGAGCGGCCCGTCTACCGGCGCATGCTCGCGAACGCGATCGAGAACCTGCAGCCCGGCGTGCTCGCCCAGTTCGCCGCCTTCGTGCGGGAGGACTCGTTCCGCTCCATGGACGGCAGTCGCGACTACCGCGCGCTGCTCGCGAGCGCTCGCCAGCCCGCGCTCTTCGTCTCCGCCGAGAAGGACGGGCTCGCGCCGCCCGCCGTGGTCGAGGCCGCCTTCCGGCGCTGGGCCGGGCCGAAGCGCTACTGGAGCTGCGGCCGGGACTACGGCCACGGCGACGTGCTCCTCGGACGGAACGCGCCGGAGGTGGTGTTCCCGATGGTGCGCGACTTCCTCCTCGAGCAGAGCGGCGCGCTTCCCGCCGAGGGCGGCGTGGCGGGGCGGTCGTCTGCCGCGCCCGTGCCGGGGTAGCATCGCCCGGTGCGCCTCCGCTTCGCCCTCGCCGCGCTCCTGCCCGCGCTCCTCTCCCTCGCGGTGATGGCGCTCGTCGCCGACCGGCTCGCCCGCCGCGCGCTCGACGACGAGCTCTCGGCGCGCCTCGTGGTGGCCGCCCGCGCCGCCGCCGCCGCGCTGCCCGCCGACCGCGTCGCCCGGCTCGAGGCCGGCCAGGAGTCGACCCGGACGTACGGCCACATCCGCGCGCGCCTCCTCCCCGTGGCGCGCGCGACCGGGACGCGCCTGTTCGTGGTTCGCCCGGACCGGACCGCGCTCGTGGACTCGGAGGGGCGGATCCCCATCGGCGAGCCCGTCCCCGCGCTCGAGCGAGATCGCTTCGAGATCGCCGAAGCTGCCGCCGGGCGGGCGATGGCGAGCCAGATCCTGTTCGAGGGCTCGGATGGGCGGCTCTACAAGACCGGCTACGCCCCGCTCGCCGACGAGGCGGGCAACGTCCTCGCGGTGGTGGGCGCGGACGGCAACGCCGCATCCTTCGTGACGCTGCGCCGCTTCCGCCGGCTCCTCGGCACGGTGGCCATCGCCGGCGCGGTGCTCGGCGCGCTCGTCGCCGCGCTCGCGTCGCTCTCGGTCACCCGCCCGCTCACGCGCCTCACCGAGGCGGCCCGCCGCATCGCGCGCGGCGACCTCGAGACCCCGCTGTGGCGGCGGGAGCGGCACGACGAGATCGGCACGCTGCGCGACACGCTCGAGGAGATGCGGCGGGCGCTCCGCGCGCGCGACGAGGAGCGCGAGACCCTGCTCGCCGGGATCGCCCACGAGGTGCGGAACCCGCTCGGCGCGCTCGACCTCTTCGCCGGGCTGCTCGCCGAGGAGCTCCAGGGCGGCCCGCAGGCGCCGCACGTCTCGCGCATCCAGAGCGAGCTCGCCGCGCTCTCCAAGGTGGTCGAGGAGTTCCTCGACTACGCGCGCACCAGGCCGCCCCTGCGCGAGCCGGTGGACCTGCGCCTCCTCGTGGCCGAGGTGGCGGACCTCGCCGCCCCGCTCGCGGCGCAGCGCCAGGTGTCGGTCTCGTTCGACGGCGAGGGCGAGGCGAAGGCCGACCGCGAGCAGCTCCGGCGCGCGGCGGTGAACCTCGTGCGGAACGCCGTGGAGGCCGCGCCGGCTGCGAGCGAGGTGGAGCTCGTGGCCCGCGCCGCCGACGGCGAGGCGACGATCGAGATCCGCGATCGCGGGCCGGGGCTCGCCCCGGACGCGCGGGCGAGCCTGTTCCGGCCGTTCTTCACGACGAAGGAGAAGGGCACCGGCCTCGGCCTCGCGCTCGCGAAGAAGGTCGCGGACGCGCACGGCGGGACGCTCGCGCTCGAGGAGCGCGAGGGGGGCGGCACGGTGGCGCGGCTCGCGATCCCCGCGGAGCCCACCGCCACGCGGACGCTCACCGGCCGCGCCCACCGCGGGGCCGGCGCGGCGCACGGCTGAACGTCCTCGCTGCGGCTCACTCGGCGAGCACGCGCTCGCCGTCGCGCAGCCTGAGGAGCGCGACGTTCCCCGCCCCGTCCACCCGCAGGTCGACGAGGGCCTTCCCCCGGCGCGCGCGCAGGGCCTCGTCCACCGCGGCGCGGCGGCTCTCCGGGACGTAGAAGCGCCCCGCCGAGACGATCTCGAGCCCGCGCCGCGTCATCACCGCGCGGAGCGCCACGCGCCCGCTCGCGCTCGCGGGCGGCGGCTCGCGCGCGACGCCCACGGCGCGCCAGGCGGGCACGGCGTGCTCCACCACGACGAAGGCCGTGTCACCCGGGGCGAGCTTCGCCTCGACGAGCCCGGGGGGCGACTCCGCGGCGTAACGGAGGGTGGCGTAGTAGCCGGAGAGGACGTCGAAGGGATCGAACGGCACGGTCTCGAGCGTCACCACCGTGCCGTCGAGGCGCGCGCGCACCTGGCGGAGGGGGATCGCCGCCAGGATGGCGACCTGCAGGGCGAGGACGGCGGCGAGCCGCAGGGGGCTACGCGAGCGCATGGTCCACCTCCTCGCGCTGGGCGCGGCGCCGCTCGAACGCGACGCCGGCCACGAGGACCAGGACGCCGCAGGCGATGAACGCGGCGCCCTTCAGCCACAGGCGCGTCTCGATCTCGAGGAAGCGGCTCGCCACGAGCACGCCCGCCACCGCCATGCCCTCCCAGAACGGCCCGCGCGAGAGCCAGGACAGCCCGCGCACGATGCGGCCGATGGCGAGGAACGCGAGGGCCAGGTTCGCGACGAGGGTGGCCCCGCGGCCGGCCTCGAGCGAGAGCCCCGCCACCACCGCGAGCACGGTCGCGGCGAGCAGCATCGCCTCGCCCCGGGCGAGCGGGTCCACGTCGTCGCGCCGGAGCCCCGCCGCGAGCCCGGCGCCGGCGGCGGCGAGGAGCGGCACGACGCCGAGCGCGAGGTCGCGCGTCACGCCCTGCTCGAGCCGCAGGTGGCTCGCCAGCTCGTGGAACGACAGGAGGTAGGCCGCGCCGTAGAAGGCGAGCCGCCCGAGGAGGCGGGCCGCCGCGCCGAGCGGGAGCCGCGCCGGATCGCGCACGACGAGGGCCGCCGCCGCCAGCGCGGCGCCGAGCGCGGCGATCATGGGGAGGACGGCCGCGTCGGCGTGGAGCGCGTCGAGCGCGCTTGCGAGCGTGAGCGCGACGCCCACCGCGCCGACGACGAGGAGCGCGCGCGAGCGCGCCCGCCAGGCGAGGCCCGCGGCCGCCGCGGCGCCGGCGTGGCCGAGCGCGATCCCAAAGAGCCCGTGATCGCTGGCGAGCCCGGGCCCGAAGAGCCACAGCCCGCCCACCGCGGCGAGGAGGAGCTGCGGGACGCTGTCGTAGAGGAGCGCCGCCGCGAGCGCTCCCACGGTGAAGGCGCCGAAGGCGCCCCACCAGGCGCCGGAGACCTGGAAGATCTGGGCGACGAGCCCGATGCTCGCGCCGAACACGAGCGTGCCGAGCACCGTGAGGGCGTGGCCGAGCCGCTCCGAGCGGCCGCTCTTCCACAGCCAGAAGCCGGCGACGTGCGCGGAGGCCATCGCGACGCCGAGCGTGGCGAGCTTCGCGGCGGCGCTCATCGCCTCCCAGTGCCAGGCGACGAGCGACACCACGCCCGCGCCGACGAGCAGCGCGCCGAGCACGTACACCGCGAGGAAGCTCGGCCCGCCCGGCTCCGCGCGGGCGAGGTCGTAGCGCGCTGCGAGCGCGCGGGCGGCCTCGTCGCTGACGAGCCCCTCCGTGCGCCAGGCGGGGAGCTCCCGCCGCAGCCCTTCGCGGAACCCCCGGGATGTTCGTTCCATGGCGCCCCCTTCGCGGAGGCGAGCGTACCACCGCGGGAGCGGGCCCGGCGCGCGATGGCGACGCCCGCTTCCTGCGCGCGGCCGCGCACGCGCGCCTCAGCGCGCGGGATTCTGGACCGGCACCGGCGCCGCGCCGCAGCGCCCGCGCAGCCGCTCCGCGCGCTCGAGCCACGGCGCGCGCGCGACGTCGGACGCGTCCTCGGGCACGAGCTCGAGCGCGCGCTCCGCGGTCTCGAGCGCCTCGGGGCAGCGCCCGAGCGCCTCGAGCACGCCCGCGCGCGTGTCGAGGATCATGGGGTCGCCGGGAGAGAGCGCCGCCGCCCGCTCGGCGAGCGGCAGCGCCGCGCGCGCGTCGCCGCGGAGGAGGAGGTTCCAGGCGAGGTTGTTCGCCGCCATCGCGCTCTTGGGCGCGACCTCCACCGCCCGCTCGAGCGCGTGGAACCGCTCCGCCTCGAGGCCCGCGGGGCGCGCCGCCGCGGCGAGCCAGAGCCAGGCGCGCACGTCCTCCGGGTGGCTCGCCACCGCGCGCCGCGCGAGGGGGAGCGGCTCGAGGCCGTCGAGCGCGGCCTTTACTTGAAGTCCCAGCACGTGATCGGGATCCTCGGCGAGCGCCTCCTCCATCTCCGCCCGCTCCGCCGCGCCGGCGCGCGCGTCGCCGCGGGAGAACCGCGTGAGCGCGAGGCGCGTGGCGTGCACCTCGCCGGGCGAGAGGGTGCGCGCGCGCGGAGCGGCGCGGACCGGGTCGACCGGGACGGCGATGCGGGGGCGCTCGCCCCCGGGCGCGAGCGCCGCCCGCGCGTGCTGCAGGAGCGCCGGATCGAGCGTCTCGGGGTGGCCGCCGGCGGGATCCCAGGCCGGGAACACCTCCCGCCAGGCCCGGGCCGGCTCCTCGGCGCGCGCGAGGCGGCGGCGCAGCTCCGCGAGGCGCTCCGGCTCGCGCGCGAGGAGGTAGTGCACGAGGACGGTGGCGGTGTCGTGGTAGCGCCCGTCGTGAGGGCGTCCGTCCCACGTGAAGAGCTCGGGCACGCTCACCGGGTGCGTGAGGAACCCGCGCGCGCGGTGCGCCGGCAGCGGCCCGAACACGGGCCGCCCCGTCTCGTCCCGCTCCGCCTCGGCGAGCCCGGCGAGCCCCTCTCCGAACCAGCGCGGCTGGCGCGGGTAGGCGTGGTACGCCACGACGTGCGTGAGCTCGTGGGCGACGAGGCGCCGCGCCGCGGGGCCGAGCGCGCCGGGCAGGACGATCACCGGCTCGCCGAGGCCGTTGTGCGAGAAGAGCGCGCGCAGGCCGGGCGGCGCGAACTCGTCGAGCTCCTCCGGGGTGCGGAAGGCGACGACGCGCACGAGGCCTTCGAGCCTCGGCGCGTCGCGGGGGAAGAGCGCCGCGACGACCCACGCGTGCACCTCCTCGAGCTCGCGCGCGAGCTCGACCGCCTCGCCCCGGCGGACGTCCGAGGAGACGACGAAGTGCTCAGTCGTGAGCTCGCTCCACGGCGGGCCGCCCCGCGCCGGGCAGACGAAGCGCGCCCCGGGACCGGGCGCGTGGGCGCAGGCGGCGAGGAGCGCCAGGCCCGCCGCGGCGGCGCGTGCTCGAGACATGCGCCCGGAGCATAAGGGCCCTCCCCGGTCGCCGGCTCCGCCTCCGCGGGGCACCTCCCGGCGCGGGAGCGGCGTCGGGTCACAGGTAAGGCGAGAGGAGCCGGGCCACGCCGTCGCGCAGCTTCACGGGCAGCGTACGGGCGTCCACGTCGGCGAGCGTCACCTCGCGGGCGCGCGCGATGCGCTCCTCGGCGAGCGCCTCGGTCCGGGCGGCGAGGTTCGGGTCGTAGCACTCCACCGCCAGCTCGAAGTTGAGCCGCAGGCTGCGCGGGTCCCAGTTCGCCGAGCCCACGAGCGTCCAGACGGAGTCCACCACCATGAGCTTCGTGTGATCGAACGGAGGCGGCGTCATCCACACCCGGCAGCCGCGGTCGAGGACCTGCCAGAGCTGCGCCGTCTGCGCCCACTGCACGAGCGGCAGGTTTCCCCGTTCCGGCAGCACGACGTCCACCGCCACCCCGCGCATGGCCGCCACCGAGAGCGCGGTGATGAGCCCGGGGTCGGGCAGGAAGTACGGCGTCACGATCCGCACGCTCCGCCGCGCCGTCGCGAGCGCGCCGAGGAGCACCCAGCGGATCGCCTCGAAGTCCTCGTCGGGGCCGTCCGCCACGCCGCGGGCCACCACCTCCCCCGCGCGCCGGATGGGCGGGAAGAACGCGTCGCCCTCGAGCGACTCCCCCGTCGTGAAGAGCCAGTCCTCGGCGAAGGCGCCCTGCAGGTGCGCGACCACGGGCCCCTCGACCTTCACCTGCAGATCCATGAACGGCGGTCCGCCGCCCGGCGGCGGGAGGAAGTCGTCGCGGACGTTCATCCCGCCGGTGAACCCGACGCGCCCGTCCACGACGAGGATCTTGCGGTGGTTGCGCAGGTTCACGAAGGGCAGGAAGGCGGGGGTGACCCGCGGGAGAAAGAGTTCGGTGCGGATGCCGCGCCGGTGCAGGCGGGTGTGCACGGGCGGGAACCGGTAGCGCGCCCCGACGGCGTCCACGAGGACGCGCACGGTGACGCCCCGCGCCTGCGCCCGCGCGAGCGCCTCCGCGAAGGCCTCGCCCGCGACGCCTGGGTCGAAGATGTAGGTGCAGAAGGTGACCGAGCGCCGCGCCGACTCGATCGCGGCGATCATCGCCGGATAGGCCACCGCGCCGCCGGGCAAAAGCTCCACGGAGTTGCCGGCGAGGAGCGGCCGGCGCACGACCGCGTCGCCGAGCGCGTGCAGGCCGGCGAGGTGCGCCGCCTCCGGCGCGAGCGGCGCCGCGGGCGCGGCCTCGTCCCCCGGCGCGCGCGCGCGGCGCTCGGGCAGCCGCAGCT